>NZ_JBGQOF010000012.1:0-146735 GCF_052113665.1 Flavobacterium sp. W22_SRS_FK3
ACATACACAGGATTAATAGCAGGTGCTTACTCTATTGTAATGACCGATGCTAAAGGATGTTCTTCGGCAGCTATTCCTATCACCATCACCGAGCCAGGAGTTCTAAGTGCTAGTGCTGATGTAACGCCATTTGGATGTGACTCTTCAAATGCAGCTAAAGATGCAATTGTTACAATTGTAGCTTCTGGAGGAACGTCTGATTATACTTACAGCTTTGACGGAGGTAATACTTTCCAAACATCAGCATTATTTACTGTTAATACAGCTCAAAAAATTGATTATGTTGTTCTTGATGCAAATGGATGTAGTATAGCAGGGTCAACTGTTGTTAATCCTTATTTACCACCAACAGATATGGATTTATCGGCTAGCGCAATTTACTGTAATACACCTGGTTCAGTTGCTACTGTAACAGTTAATTCAGTTGCAGGTGGAGTGACGCCATATTCTTATGAGATTATTTCTCCAGCTTCTGCAGTTACAGCTCCAGGCACAACCAATAGTTTTAATAATTTGTCTCCTGATACTTATACGATCAGAGTTACAGACAACAACGGATGTAGTACAACTAAAACGATTATAGTTGAAGAAGCGGATAAAATATCAGTTACAGCTCAAGTACTTAGTGATGTTTATTGCAAAGGAGATAGCACAGGAGCAGTTGAATTTACGGTAACAAATTATATTACAGCAGGAAGTTATACACCGTCATTGTCTCCTAATGTAGGAACAATGACTCAAAATGGAGATGTGTTTAGTTACGCTAATTTACCTCAGGGTACTTATAAATTTACAATTTCGGATGATGTTTCGGGTTGTACATCTCAGGTTCCTTTTACAATTGATGAGCCTGCGGATGCTTTAAGCTCAACTTCAATTGCAACAAATATTAACTGTAATGAAGATAATGCGACTATCACAGTAACGGCAAACGGAGGAACAGCACCTTACAGATATGCTGTAGCAAAAGCTGGTGATCCGGTTCCAACAAGTTTCGTGACTAATAATCAGTTGGTTGTAGATACCAATAATGGTGTTGATGTAAATTGGATAGTTTATGTATTGGATAGCAATAATTGTGATGCAAATAACGTTCAAACTATTCTTTTAGACACAAATCCAGCTATTGCAAGTGCAGTAGCTACACAATGTCCAAGTTTAACAGGAACATATGACATTATGGTAACCGCTACAGGATTTAGTACTGCATTATTATACAGTATTGATGGTGTTAGCTATGATTCAAATAATGTGATTACGGTTAATGCACCAGGTACTTATAATGTAGTAGTAAAAGATGCTAATGGTTGTACTTCAGCAGTTACTCCTGTTACTATTCTTGAGCCATTAGTTCTTACCCCAACGGTAACAGCTTCTCCTTCTTGTACAGATGGTGATGGTATAATAGCAGTAGCAACAACAGGAGGTTCCGGAAATTATATTTATAACATTGATGGTGGTGCTTTTGGAGCAACAACACCATTAACAGGAGTTTCATCAGGAACTCATATTGTAGGGGTTCATGATACTACTACTTTATGTGAAGTATTTGTATCTATTGATTTAAAAGAAGCGACCAAAATTACAGGATTCGCATTAACGCCAACAGCTGTAACTTGTAACGGAGGTAATGATGGTACTATTACAGCAACTATGGATACGCCAGCCGATGGTATTAACGATAATCCAAAATACACGTATACTCTGAATGGAGGTACTCCACAGGATTCACCTGTATTCACTGGATTAACTGCTGGAAATTATACTGTAATAGTAAGATCAGAAAGAGGATGTGAAGCTCCAGAAACAATTACGGTTATAGAACCAAATCCAGTCGTTGTAAACACTATTGACGTGGCACAATTTATTTGTACTACAGCAAATACATCTAATTTCGCAACGATTACAGTTCCGGTAACGGGAGTAACGGGCGGTTCAGAAAAGTATACTGTTTATGAATTCATTAAAGCAGGTAATCCGGTTCCGGTTCAAAAAGGTACTTCTAACACTTATACTGAATATGATTTATCTGGTGGAAGTTATACTGTAAATGTTTATGACAGCAATGGCTGTATGGGTACTTATGCGAGTCCAATAACAATTACTCCATATCTTGCTTTAGATAAAATCAATGTGGTTAAAACAGCGATTACATGTGCTAATCCTGAAAGTATTACGGCTACAGCTGTTGATGCTTCCGGAACGGCTATTTCTGGAATCGAATATACATTGACGGATTTTAGCGGAGTAATTACGTTCCCTAAAAATACAGACGGAATCTTTACAGGTTTAACAGTTGGACAATATATCATTACAGCATTTAATCCTTCAACAGGATGTAGTATTGATAAGCCTCATTATGTTAACGAGCCTAATACGTTCTATTTAAAAGCTGTGAAAACGAGCGATGTCATTTGTTATGGTTCGAATGAAGGTGAGGTGACTATTACTTTAATTGACAATATTGGTAATCCGGATCAAGCAGGAGCCTTTACTTACACAGTTTCAGGACCAGTACCAAGTTCAGGAACTTCTGCTACAGCAGGACCACTTAATTTGTCTGGTTTAACAGCTGGTGAGTACACTGTTTCAGCTATATTAAGCAGTACTCCTTTCTGTCCGGTGTCTACAACATTCACAATTGGACAGCCAAATACAGCATTAGATATTACTGCAATACATGATAAAATTACATGTATATCAGGTAATAATGATGGAAGTATTTCTGTAACTGCAACTGGCGGATGGGCTGGTGGATACGAGTATAAATTGGTAAATAGTGCAGGTACTGTAATTTCTGACTGGTCTGCAACTCGTGATTTCTCTGGTTTAACAGCTGAAACTTATACTGTTTCGGTTAGAGATTCAAAAACATGTATTAAAACGGTAGATGTAAAATTAGAAAATCCACAACCAATTGTAGTAACAGTTAGCCCAGATATGACTATCGTACCATGTTATGGGGATACTAGTGCTACAATAACAGCAACTAATGTAAGTGGAGGTGAAGGGAAAAATTATTCTTACACTTTGAATAGAATAACGGCTACTGAAGTAATTTCTTCAGGACCTCAAAATTCACCAAGTTTCTCAGGATTAGGTGCAGGAACTTATAGTATTACGGTTACTGACGGCTTTACTTGTAGTGGTGTTTCTGCAGAAATAACAATTACAGAACCAACTATTGTTACGCCTTTATTAGTTCAGTCAGGAAATGCAACTTGTTTAACGCAAGATAGCCTTACTTTAAGCGCAACAGGCGGAACAGGACCTTATACCTATAGTGCAGATGCTAATTTTACAACGGTACTTGGTTCATTTACAGAGGTAAGTCCAGTTACTTTCAATGTAGTACCTGGAGATTACAAGTACTATGTTAAAGATGCTAATGGTTGCGTTGGTTATGTTTCAAATGGTATTAATATTCCAGAATTTCCGGAACTTGATATAGATGTAAATGTATTAAATGCTGTTATCAACTGTAAAGGTGATGCAACAGGAGTTATTGTTGCTACTGCTACAGGAGGTTTAGGTAATTATGTTTATACCTTATTAAATAGTGGAACAAACACAATCGTTCAGGGACCAAAAGCAGATGGTAATTTTACAGATTTACCTGCAGGAGACTATTCAGTTCATGTTGTTAGTGGAGATTGTACAGATGACTCTGCTATTATTCCAATAACTGAACCAAATTTAAGTGTATCAATGGATCCTATTGTAACAAATGTTACATGTAATGGTAATAAAGATGGTAAAATTATAATTAATGCCACTGGTGGTACCGGACATATTATGTATGCAATTTCTCCTAATTTGAACCAGTTCTTCGATGATGATGTTTTTGATAATTTAGAACCGGGACTTTATCAGGTAATTGCTCAGGACGTGTCAGGCTGTTTTGTAACTGACGAATTTGAGATTACAGAGCCAACACCTTTATTTGCATCACTTATTCCGGATACCATGTTGCCGGAACAATGTAAAGATGAGAAAAACGGTTCTTTCAGTATAGAAGTAAAAGGAGCAACTGCTCCATATAGCTATAGTATTGACGTTAGAAACGGTACTTATACTCAAGGAGCTGCAGGGCAAACTAGATTTGATTTTGAAAATCTTTCCGGAGGTAGACATATTGTTTATATCAAAGATGCCGCAAGCTGTACGTACGAACTTGAAGTTATTATGCCGGATGCCGTTGTACTTGATCCACAATATGTAATTAATTATGACTGTGTAAATAATGCAGCATCTAATTCAGTAACAATTACTATTGACGAAAGCATTACAAACCTTGCAGATGTTGATTACGCTCTTGACGGAATTGCTCCTTATCAGGCAAGTAATATCTTCACAAATGTTGCTCCGGGAACACACTTTGTAGTGGCGAGACACACTAATGGTTGTGAAGTGCCAACAGCTAATTTCTTAATTAAGGCTGTTGATCCATTAACTTTAGCATTGTCTACCGGACAGCAGGAAATGAATGTGATTTCGGTTACAGCATCAGGTGGATCACCAGCTTATGAGTACAGTTTTAATGGTGAGGATTTTACATCTTCTAACACATACAAAATCTACAAATCTGGAGATTATAAAGTAATCGTTAGAGATCAAAATGGTTGTACATTCGAATTAATAGTTCCAATGACTTACATTGATGTTTGTATCCCGAATTACTTTACGCCAAACGGAGACGGTCTTTACGACCAATGGGGTCCTGGTTGTACTAATATTTATAACAACCTAGAGTTCTCTATCTTCGACAGATACGGTCGTGTGATTGCAAAATATCACTATGGTGAAAAATGGGATGGTAAATATAATGGAGAGGAGTTACCAACAGGTGATTACTGGTATGTTCTTAAACTAAATGACAAGAAAGATGATAGAGAGTTTGTTGGACATTTCACTTTATACAGATAACAAAATAACAGCCCCTATGATGTTATCTAAAAAAATTATTACGATGAAAAAATTATTAGTATCCTTAGTACTCATGGCTGTAACATCAGGTTACAGCCAGGAGTTAAACCTACCAGTGTTTACGCAATATTTGGCTGATAACCCTTTTGTTCTTTCACCAGCGTATGCGGGTATCGGTGACAATGTCCGAATCAGGCTTAACGGATTGACTCAGTGGGTCGGAATTAAAGACGCCCCGGACAACCAGTCTGCGTATCTTGATTTTAGACTTTTGGATCGTTCAGGAGTTGGAATTTCAGTTTATAATGATAAAAATGGGTATACCAGGCAAACAGGTGCGAAGGTTTCTTTTGCTCATCATATCATTTTAGACTACTATTCTAAGCAGTATTTATCTTTTGGTATTTCGTATAATTATAATAATTTTAGAATTGATACAGATGAATTTGTTACTGATATTGAGCACCCTGTTTTAGATCCGTCTATTACTAATAATCGTTATACATCAAATAATAACTTTGATATTAGTGCTTTATACCGTAATAAAAACTTTTATCTGAGTTTTAATGCGAATAATGTTTTAAAGAAAAACGTAGATAAATTTAGAGGTGTCGAACCAGATTTGCTTTCTAATTATCAGGTTTATACCGGCTTTACATTTAGAGATGGCGAAAACAGCCGTATAGAATATGAACCTTCCGTATTTTATCAGTATTTTGCAAGTGATAAGCGTTCTGCTACAGATATCAACTTTAAATACAGAAGATACAATCGCTATGAAGAGTATTATTGGATTGGTGTTTCTTACCGTATGCTGAATGACCAGTTTCCAAAACCTTTATCGGTAGGTCCAATGGCAGGTTTCATGAAATCTAAATTCTATTTTGCATATTCATATCAGGTTATGTTCAACGATTTAGGGTATTACAATTCAGGAACACACGTTATAACACTTGGTTTCGATTTCCTTCAGGCGTTAAGTAGCTGTCCTTGTACGGATAGTCCTGTTCATGATTAGGAAATTGTGGATATTAAAAATCATAAGCTTCTGCTTTTTTTTGCAGGATTCATACAAACAGAATATAACAGGCACTAATTTTCCATTTAATTAGTGCCTGTTTTTTTATTGGATTTTTTGAATAAAAATTACGATGGATATTCAATATTTTTGAATGAAATTTTTACAATTATCACACGGATCGTTCGAACTATAATTCCTTAGCTTTAATTAACTCAATTTTACCTTTCCTTTCATAGTTTATTAGAAGGCTTTTTTTGAAATAGATTTGGATTTTTCGCCATCTAAATTTGTGTTTAATATTTAATAATGAAATTTATTTGTGAAATTATAACGATTTCGTTCTTTAAATTATCGTTTTTTTGGTTTATCCGAATTTATAAGAGGCTTAAAAGTTCTATATTTGTTTTCTTTCAAAAAAACCATAAAATAATTATCAAATGAAAACTCTAAACGATTTCGATTTTAAAAATAAAAAAGCAATTATTCGTGTTGATTTTAATGTTCCTTTGGATGAAAACTTCAACGTAACAGATGCTACACGAATTGAAGCGGCAAAGCCAACTATTGATGCGATTTTAGCACAGGGAGGAAGCGTAATTTTAATGTCACACTTAGGAAGACCAAAAGGTGTTGAAGAAAAATATTCATTAAAACATATTTTAAAGACTGCTTCAGAAATTTTGGATGTTGAAGTTCAGTTTGCTGAAAACTGTGTAGGTGAACCAGCTCAGACAGCTGCTAAAAACTTAAAACCGGGAGAAGTTTTATTGCTTGAAAATTTACGTTTTCATGCTGAAGAAGAAGCCGGAGATGTAGCTTTTGCAAAAGAATTGGCTTCACTTGGAGATATTTACGTAAACGATGCTTTTGGAACAGCTCACAGAGCGCATGCTTCAACAACAATTATTGCACAATTTTTTCCTACTGAAAAATGTTTCGGAACACTATTGGCAAAAGAAATAGAAAGCTTAAATAAAGTACTTAAAAACAGTGAAAAGCCTGTAGTTGCGGTTTTAGGAGGTTCTAAAGTTTCTTCTAAAATTACGGTTATAGAAAATATCCTGGATAAAGTGGATCACATGATTATTGGAGGCGGTATGACTTTTACTTTCGTGAAAGCTCAAGGAGGTAAAATTGGAGAATCTATCTGTGAAGATGATAAACAGGAATTAGCACTTGAAATTTTAAGATTGGCTAAAGAAAAAGGCGTTCAGATTCATATTCCGGTTGATGTAGTTGCTGCCGATGATTTTTCAAATACTGCTAATACTCAGATTGTTGATGTGACCAAAATTCCTGATGGATGGCAAGGTCTGGATGCAGGTCCTAAATCCTTAGAAAACTTCAAAAAAGTAATTTTAGAGTCTAAAACGATTTTATGGAACGGTCCTTTGGGCGTTTTCGAAATGGAAACTTTCTCAAAAGGAACTATCGCTTTAGGAGATTATATTGCTGAAGCTACTGCAAATGGAGCCTTTTCATTAGTGGGTGGTGGTGATTCTGTGGCCGCAGTAAAACAATTCGGTTTCGAAGATAAAATGAGCTATGTATCTACGGGAGGTGGCGCAATGCTTGAAATGTTAGAAGGAAGAGTGTTACCTGGAATTGCAGCTATTTTAGACTAAATTTTCAGAATTAACATTTTTTTACATATCTTTAGACCTTTACTTTTTATTTTTGCAAAAGTAGGCTTATCCATAATTTGTTGGATTATAGAATTTTAAAAAAATGTTATATGATCATAAAGAAAATATCTGTCGCTGTAGTAACTTTTTTTTCTATGTCGATGTTTGCGCAGGAAACTGCTTCGGCTTCGCTGGAAATAAAGCCCGAGGTAAAACTTTCCTTTCTGGACTCAATTAAGAGTACTTTCGTTAAAGACAAATTATGTACTCGTGTAGATAGTCTTTGGATGAAGGAGCTAACCAGTTTGGATATATATGACGACTTGACGAAAGATATTCAGACTATTAATAAAGATTTAAGTGTAGATGAAGAATTGCCTACTGAATTGCTAAAGCAGCGTCTTCAGGCAATGAATGAAAAATCTCCTTTTGAAATAGAATACAATCAGGGATTAGAGAATATAATAAAGTCATTTCTTAAGAATCGTAAAAAATCGTTCTCTCGACTAATGGCTTTATCAGAATATTATTTTCCAATGTTTGAGGATGCTTTTGCCAAACAGAATGTTCCCCTGGAAATTAAATATTTAGCCGTTGTAGAATCTGCTTTAAATCCTAAAGCAGTTTCTAGAATGGGTGCTACAGGGCTTTGGCAATTTATGTACGGTACAGGAAAACAATACGATCTTAAAATTGATTCCTATATTGACGAGCGCAGCGATCCTTTGAAAGCAACTGCGGCAGCATCACAATATATGACTAAAATGTTTACTGTTTTTGGTGATTGGGAACTGGTCTTGGCTTCCTATAATTCAGGTCCCGGAAATGTTACAAAAGCAATTCGTCGCTCTGGCGGAAAAACTAAATATTGGGATATTCGAAATTATCTTCCTAAAGAAACACAAGGATATGTGCCCGCTTTTTTAGCTACAATGTATCTTTTTGAATACCACAAAGAACACGGAATCAATCCGGAACGAGCGGTATTAAAAAACTTTGAAACGGATACCATTCGAATTAAAAGCCAAATGTCATTTAAACAAATTGCAGATTTGTTAGACATGCCTCAATCTCAATTAGAACTTTTAAATCCTTCCTATAAATTAAAAGTTGTTCCTTTCTATCAGGATGAACAGCATTTTATAAGATTACCGAAAGATAAAATTGCAACTTTTACTTCAAATGAAGATAAAATTTACACATATCTGAGACATGAAAAAGGAATCGAAACATATCCTACGCTATTAGCATCCAGAATTACTCCAAAGACTAAATTGTATAAACCAAAAGTTAATCTTGCTAAAAATACAGAGTTATATAAAGTACAAAAAGGCGATAATTTATCTGTTATTGCAGAAAAATATAATGTTTCTGTTTTAGATTTAAAAAAATGGAACAGTCTTAAAACAAATTCTGTAGCTTCAGGCAGAATTTTGAAGATTAATTCAAAAGAGATTATTAAAAATTCAAAAGAGCAAAAAATAACTCCTGAAGTTACCAAAAAAGAGCCAGAGACTGTAATTGCCTCTACAACTAATGAAAGTTTAGAAAAAAGCGAAATCCAAACCAATGAATATGTGGTTCAGGCAGGTGATAATTTAGGAAATATTGCTAAAAAATTCGATCTTACTTTAGCTGAATTAAAAGAAATGAACAATCTCACTTCTAACAATATTGGCTTAGGAAAATTATTGATCATTTCTAAAATCATTGAAGAAGTTCCTGAAAATACAACTATAACTACTACTGCAATTGCTTCTAATTCAATTGATTCATTCAAGAAAAAAGCTGCTTCTGCCAAAACCATCGGAGAAGATTATTATGTTAAAAAGGGAGATTCATTATACAGTATTTCAAAGAAATATCCAGGAGTAACCATTTCAGATATTAAAAAATGGAATGGAATTAAAGATGAGGATATAAAACCAGGAATGAAGCTTAAAATAAACGGATAATAAAATATCTTGTCTAAATTTGGGTTTTATTTCATATAATTTATAAAAATGAATAAAACCCATTTTTTGTTTCTATTACTTTCAGTTTTGCTGGTTTCCTGTTTTCAAAAAAATGATAATCAAGCTCAGCCACATCCAGGCAAAACGAATACAATTTCTATCATTATAGACGATCAGTTGTGGTATGGCGAAGTAGGTGACAGTATTCGAAATAAATTTGCTTCACCGGTTTTAGGTCTTACACAGGAAGAACCCTTATTTACGATCAATCAGTATCCGGCTAAACTGCTTGAAGGTTTTGTGACTGATAGTCGAAGTATTATTGTGGTTAAAAAATCAGCTGTAGATAAATTTGAGGTTAAAACAAACATTGAGGCCTTGCCCCATAATACTTTTCGCATTTACGGAAAATCTATTGAAGATATAATTTGCAGTATCGAAATGAATTCACCTGAAATCATTAAGACAATTCGGCAAACTGAAATCAAGAAATTACAGCAGGACAACAGTAAATCACTTTTGAATCCTGCCGTTATCAAAAACAAATTTCATATCGATTTGCAAATTCCGACTGGTTATGAATACATGCTACATAAACGTAATTTTATTTGGCTCAAGAAAGAAATTATTAGTGGTAACACAAGTCTGCTTATTTATCAGATTCCTTTGAACAGACTTACGAAGGACCCAAATGCTGTAGGTAATATTGTTCGAATGCGCGATTCTGTTGGGTATTATATTAAAGGAAGAGAGCCAAATACTCAGATGATTACTGGTGAAGATTATGCTCCTTATTTCTCGATTACCACTTTAAATGGAAAAAAGACTTTTGAAACCAAAGGAACGTGGGAATTAAAAAATGATTTTATGACTGGACCTTTTATCAATTACGCAATAGTTGATAAAGCTTATAATAGAGTTTTAGTCATTGAAGGATTTTGTTATTCACCTTCAAATCAGGAACGTGACTTGATGTTAGAATTAGAAGCAATTATAAAATCGGTCAGGATTGATAAGAGATAATATTTTTATTTTTCTTACTTTTGTTTATAACAAACATTAAATCAGTTGATTATGAAAAATTTTTGTCTTGTATTATCAATGTTAGTAATTTTCTTTATTTCTTGTAAAAAAGAAGTAAAATCAGAAATGGAATCCGGTACTATGGCGGACAGCATTAAAATAAAGGAACCAATTGCCGAGGAGCCTTTAGATTCTGCTACTCAGATGAAATTATGGGAAGCATACGCAACACCGGGTAATGCTCATAAATTAATGGCAGACGAAACCGGAACCTGGAAATGTGATATGACTTTTTGGGAAGAGCCAAACGGAAAACCAAGTTATGCAACTTCAACGGCAAATGTCAAAATGATATTAGGTGGCCGATATCAGGAAACAAAGTATACAGGAACTATGATGGGAGAGCCATTTGAAGGAATAGGCACGCTGGCATTTAATAATGCAAGTAAAGAATATACAACCACATTTATTGATAATATGGGTACAGGAATGATGGTTGCCACAGGAAAATATGATGAGAAAACCAAAATAGCAGAGTTAAAAGGTGAAATGGTAAGTCCGCTTAATGGTAAAAAAACACCATATCGTGAAGTTTATACTTTTGTTGACCCTAATAACCGTAAAATGGAAATGTACGATACTAAAGACGGTAAGGAATATAAGAGCATGGAAATTACGATGACAAAGGAATAATTTTCATTTTTAATGATTTTTTAATGATTTCCCGATTGCATTTTGTAATTGGGATTTTTTTTAAATGTTAACACGTTTTGTTTTTTTAAATTTAATTTTGCTTTTTAAATTAGAATTCAAAACAAAGTAATAAGGAAGAATGGAATTAAAATGGAAAGTAAAGGCTTTTGAGGCTTTAACTGTAGAAGAGTTATATGATTTATTAAAATTAAGAAGCGAAATCTTTGTAGTGGAGCAAAATTGTGCCTATTTAGATCTTGATGGTAAAGATAAAAAAGCTTTGCACCTAATTGGTGAATATGATTCTAAAATCGTTTCATATGCACGTTTATTTGATGCAGGAGTCAGTTTTGATAATGCTTCAATTGGCAGAGTTATAGTTGATGTTAATTACCGCGACAGAAAATGGGGTCATGATTTAATGCGTGAAGCGATTGTGACAATAAAGTCCAATTTTGGAAAAGATAAAATCACAATTGGAGCTCAGTTATACCTTAAGAAATTCTACGAAAGTCACGGATTTGTACAAACCAGCGAAATGTATCTGGAAGACGATATTCCGCATATTCAGATGCAGTTAAATTAAATCTTCGTGATAAAAAACTCTACTCTTCTGTCCAATTCATCTCCTTTACCAAGTGGATATTTGTTTCCGCAACCCTGATAGGTCATGCGGCTTTTGGATATTTTTTTCGATGACAAATAGAAAAAAACCGTTTTTGCACGATTCCATGATAGTCTCCTTTCGTTGGTTTCGTTATCAATTCCGTCTGTATAAAGATCAGGGGTGCAGCAAACATGGCCCCTGATTTCAAACTGAATTGTTTTTTTATTTTGTAGAATTAAAGCTATCTTATCCAATTCATTTTTAGAGGCGAGTGTAAGTTTTGAACTTCCAATATCAAACAATATGTTTTCCAGGTAAATTTTATCACCAACTTTTAAATCATCCTGTAGAGAATTACGAACTCCTTTTCCATAACTGTTTTTCTTAACTGCAATTAAATCGACCCTCCGGTTTTTAGACCGTGTTTCGTGTAAATTCTCAACCGTATCACTCTTAATTATAACACGTCCTTTTCCTTCAAGTATGATTATCCTGCTTTTATTAAAGCCGGTTGAAATCAATATCTCCTGTACAGTATTGACACGATCCTTTGATAAGCGGTAATTGTATTGATCAGTTCCGCGGTCATCGCAATAGCCATAAATTTGTAATGATTCAATTTTTGTTGTGTCAATGGTTTTTACAAAATCAATAATGACTTTGGTTTGTTGATTGGTAAGTGAATATTTGTCAAAATCAAAATAAATGGTTTCGATGTTTTTTTGCTGTGCCGATACATTGTAAATAAATAACAGAAATAGGGCTCTACAAACTTTCATCTTTTACATTTTTAAAATCGTTTTATACTCAGTTTGATTGTTTAAGACATTAACGGCTTTTTTAATTTCTGAATTGTTTTTAATATAAAATTGATACAAACCCTCTTGATATTGGTATCTTTTGATGAGTTCTTCCTGAATTAGGCCTTTGATTTCTTTCTGATTTTTATCCAGCAATGTTGTTTCGCTTTTTTCAAGTGCACTTAATAATTGCTTATATTCTATAGCAATTGTTTCGTCAATTTCTTCGGTCTTAGCTGCTGCCAAAGTATTTTTCAGGGCCAGTTCTGTTTCGGTATCAAATGTAAATTTATTGGCTTTTAAATAGTGTTTGAAAGCGGTATAATCTGTATCTGTAATCGTTGGTATCTTATCTCCTAAATTTGGATTTTTGTAATAGTAAGAAGTTGCATAATCAAAAATTCCGTCATTTTTCATTAATGCAGTTGTAATTGCACTCATTTTAGCCTCTTCCAGTTCAATATCAGGCAAAACACCACCACCATCATAAACCGTTCTTCCTTTTCGGGTTTTAAAAGCATTAAAATTTTTAGAATCGGTTTTTTGTGCAATACCATTTTTGTCTTTATGAGTATAATCCAATGCCTGAATACAGCGCCCAGAAGGTGTGTAGTAACGCGAAATTGTTACTTTTAGCTGCGTTCCGTAAGTTAACTCTACAGTGCGTTGTACCAAACCTTTTCCAAAACTGCGGCTTCCCAGTACTACAGCGCGGTCTAAATCCTGTAATGCTCCTGAAACAATTTCTGATGCCGAAGCACTTCTTCCATTTACTAAAATGGCAAGCGGAATTTGTGTATCAACAGGTTCTTTAGTTGTTTTGTACGTATTATTGTGTTTTTCAATTCTTGACTTTGTAGTTACAATAACTTCATTTTTTGGAACAAAAAGATTGCAAATATCAATAGCTTCGTTTAATAAACCACCCGGATTACCTCTTAAATCAAGAACTATTTGTGTTGCTCCTTCGGTTTTTAGTTTTTCAAGAGCATCTTTGACTTCTGTAGCGGCTTTTCGGCTGAAATGTGCTAAAACAATATATCCGGTCTTATCATCAATTTTTCCGTAGAATGGAACCGATTTAATATCAACTTCATCCAAAATTAATTCAGTTGTATTGATTTTTCCCTGACGAAGGTATTTTATCTTAATTTTGGTGTTCTTTGTTCCTTTGAGTAATTGTGAGGCATCATCCTTAAAATCAGCTATCAAAACATCACCTATCTGAATAATTTCGTCGCCTGCTTTTAATCCTGCTTTATCTGCCGGATAATTTTTATAAGGTTCCCGAACAATTAACCTGTCTTTTTTACGGGCAATCATGGCGCCAATTCCGGTATATTCTCCGGTATTGTTGATTTTAAAATTGACAACGTCCTGTTCATTAAAGTACACGGTATATGGATCTAAACTCCCCAGCATACTTTTAATTCCTTTATCCATCAGGTCGCCCGGATTTGTTTCATCGACATAATTGGTGTTAACGGCTTTAAAAAGGGTTGTGAAAATTTCTATTTGTTTGGCTATTTCAAAGAAATCATCTTTAAAACTGCTTCCAATAAATAAAAATCCTGCCGCTACGGCTGGTATAACGAACTTCTTTTTGAGATAAGGATACATGATTTATACTTTTTTTCTTTTAAATCGTTTTCTAATAAAATAAACTAGAAGAACTAATAGGATAATAAATGGCCAAAGACTAATGAATGATATTAAAAATTCTGAAAGACTAAAAAAACCGGATTCAATAGCGGCCCAGATTTTAGAACCGTATGAAATTTTTACACCTTCTTTTTTAGCAACAGTTTTGTAAAATTCAATTGTAATTACACTTTCAGAAATTCGGCTTTCTAAATATTTTAGCTGACCTTCCTTAGATTCAATTTCTTCTCTAATGATTGAGATTTGCTTTTCAATTTCTAAAATCTCACTTATTTTGGTCGCTTTTTGTAAAATCTCAAGATAACGACTTTCGAGTTTTCTTTTTGTTTTTAATCTTGTGCTGAGATCAATGTATTGCTCTGTAACATCTTGTGCAGAAATTTCTTTTCTTTCAAAATAAGAAACACCTGCTGATATTGACTTTATAAATGAATCAAAATTTTGACTAGGAATTCTAACAGTAAGATTTCTATAAATATTGTTATAATCTTTTCCTTCGGTATCATTTTGAACAGTTCCCTTATTCGCAATAATTGCTTTTTGAATTTGAGTGAATGTACTTTCTAAATTATTTGTTTCAAATCGAAGCGAGGCTGTTTTGATTATTTTTTGTGAAACATTTGACTCAGGCTTTCCGGGAGAATCAAGTTTTACCGCCATAATTTTATCATCAGAATAATTTATGCTTCCAATTTGTTTTTCACAACTTGAAAAAAATAATCCAAAAAAAAGAAAAAAGAAAATATATCTCATAAAATTCGAATTAAGAGTTAAAACTACAATTTTTTTATAATTTTCTGTCTTATTTGATATACAAAGTTGCGTTTTGAGTTTTAGAGTTCTGTTTTAGTTTCTGAATTTGTAGTTTTATTTATTTGCAGGATAAATTTCTCAAACAACTGAATCGTTTTGATATTGATTTCTTCATAAGATAATCGGTCTTTTGTTTGATAAAAAAACATCAAAGAATAAGGCTCTTGAAGGTTTTCCAAGAGCAAATGTTTGTTCAATCGATAAGTTTCTCTTAAAACTCTTTTGAAGTAATTTCGCTCAACAGCTTTTTTGAAATACTTCTTCGAAACTGAAACGCCAATTTTAATTTTTTCTTCTGAATCAGCTTCCGCCTGACGGTAAACCAAACGCAACGGATATTTAGAAACCGATTTTCCTTCAGAAAAGAGTAATCCAATTGTCGTTTTGCTCTTTAAGCGTTCATTTTTAGGGTATGTGAAGTTCATTTAATTCAGAAAAAATTTGCAATTTTATAGGACAAAGGTACAATTAAACCAGAAAAACGGTTATTGTTTTTAATTTTAATACGGCTACAAATATATTTATTACTTTTGGCCTTTAATTTTTCAAGCATGCAAAAAATAATTTCATATCCAATCTCCGTCATTTATTATTTATGTTTTGGATTGTGTTTGGTAATTTTTCACCCAATACAATGGATTTGCCTTAATGTGTTTGGTTATCAGGCCCACAAAGTTAGCGTAGATTATTTAAATTTTTTCCTTTTAAGATGTACCAATCTTGTGGGAACGAGATATACAATTGAAAATAGAGAGACAATTCCCACGGGAGCTCCATTGATTTTTGTATCAAATCACCAAAGTATGTACGATATCGTGGCAATGATTTGGTACTTTAGACGTTTTCATTGTAAATTTGTAAGTAAGAAGGAGTTAGGTAGCGGAATTCCAAGTGTGTCTTATAATTTACGCCATGGAGGATCAGTGCTAATCAACCGCAAAGACCCAAAACAAGCTATTCCGGTAATCAAAGGTTTGTCAGAATATATTGAAAAGAATACAAGATCTGCAGTAATTTTCCCCGAAGGCACGAGAAGTAAAACCGGCAAACCAAAAGAATTCGCTCAAAGCGGTTTGAAGATTCTTTGTAAATATGCGCCATCAGCGTATGTTGTTCCGGTAAGCATCAACAATTCATGGAAAATGGTAAAATACGGTTTTTTTCCTGTTGGGTTAGGAAATCATCTTACCTTTACCGCTCATAAAGCAATGGCAGTAAAAGATTATAATTTTGCCGAGTTGATGGCTTTGACAGAAAAGGCAGTTGTAGAAGGAGTAAACGAGTATAAATAGATTTTTGATTTTAGAAATTGTTCTGAAACAGAAATCCCAATCTTAAATAAGTAATGTCTATAAAAAACATTAGATTAGAAGTAATGCAGTTTTTAGAAAAAAACGTGGATAGCTTCGTAGAACAGTATTTAATTCCAGTAGAAAAAATTTGGCAGCCGTCAGATTTTCTGCCTAATTCTGAAGGAGATAATTTCTTCGAGGAGGTTAGAGAATTACGCGAAATTGCCAAAGAACTACCATATGATTTCTGGGTAACTTTAGTAGGTGACACTATCACCGAAGAAGCTTTACCAACTTATGAATCCTGGTTAATGGATGTTGAAGGCATAAATCAAATTGAAAACGGTGGAAATGGTTGGTCAAAATGGATCCGTCAATGGACTGGAGAAGAAAACCGCCACGGAGATTTGCTAAATAAATACTTGTATTTGTCTGGTCGTGTGAACATGCGTGAAATCGAAATGACAACACAGCACTTGATTAACGACGGTTTTGATATTGGAACTGGATCTGACCCATATAAAAATTTTGTATACACCAGTTTTCAGGAATTAGCAACGTATGTTTCGCACAATAGAGTAGCTCAAATGGCGAAGAAATTTGGCGATAACAAGTTGTCTAAAATGTGCAAAATGATTGCAGGAGACGAAATGCGTCATCACCATGCCTATAGTGAATTTGTGACTCGTATTTTTGCTGTAGATCCAAGCGAAATGATGTTGGCGTTTCAATATATGATGAAGCAAAAAATCGTTATGCCTGCACATTTCTTAAGAGAATCTGGTCAAAAAATCAGTACTGCTTTTGAGCAATTTTCTGATTCTGCACAACGTATCGGGGTTTATACTGCCAATGATTATGTAGACATTATGCAGAAATTAATTGATAAATGGGAAATTGACAAAATTTCTAATCTAACAGATGAAGCCGAAAAAGCTCGTGATTACTTAATGAAATTACCAGCACGTATGGCAAGAATCTCTGAGAGAATAGTTATTCCACAGGAATCTCATATTTTTAAATGGGTTGAACCAGCGAGACTTTAAATTTTAAAAAAAGCAACTTAGTTGCATTTAGTAATAATAACAAATCAAATGTTGATTAGCGAGGTTTTTAAAACTTTGATAATCAACATTTTTTAATAAATTAGGTTATGCAAACTACAGATTCTATTAATAAAACAATCACATTCGTAAAAGAAAAATTGAATAATGCTGAAGGCGGACACGATTGGTTTCACATAGAACGAGTTCATAAAAATGCTCTTTTGATTGCCAAAGATATTGATTGTGATCTTACGGTTGTTCAACTTGGAGCTTTGCTTCATGATATTGCAGACAGTAAATTTCATAATGGGGATGAAACTATCGGGCCCAAAACTGCGCGTTTGTTTCTGGAATCAGAGAATGTTTCTGAAAAAATTATTGAACATGTGGTAAATATTATTGAAAACATCTCTTATAAAGGCGGAAATTTCGAAAAGAAGTTTTCCTCTATAGAATTGGATATCGTTCAGGACGCAGATCGTTTAGACGCCATAGGGGCAATCGGAGTTGCAAGAGCGTTCAATTATGGCGGATTTAAAAACAGAGCTTTATATAATCCTGAAATAGCTCCAATAACTAATATGACCAAAGAAGAATACAAAAACAATAATGCGCCAACCCTAAATCATTTTTATGAAAAGCTTTTACTCTTAAAAGATAAAATGAATACCGAAACAGGAAAACAAATTGCGGCTGAAAGACATCGTTTTATGGAAATGTTTTTGGCGCAGTTTTATGCAGAGTGGGAGGGTGTTAAATAGTTCTTCTCTTTTACAAAGGCTAGTTAAAAGGCTTCACAAAGAATTAAAACTCTGTGAAGCTTTGTGACTTTAGTGTTCTCTGAGAAATTACTTTCTTTAATGCTGAGGATCTTAGAATTTTTTCTCTAAGAACATCCGCAATTACCATCCCCGCAGTCTTTTTTCTTTTTAGATTTCCAAAAAAACTTTTTGATCAAAAAACCAATGGCAATAAATAAAATGACGAATGCAATAATTTCTTGTACCATGATCGTTTATTTTAAAAGTTGATAAGCCAAAAGTGCTACGAAATAAGCAAGTCCGCTCATTAACACTAACTGCATAGCGGGCCATTTCCAGGAATTTGTTTCTTTTTTGGTAACAGCAAGCGTACTGGCACACTGCATGGCGAAAGCATAAAATAACAATAATGAAATTCCTGACGCAAAATTAAAAATCTTTTCTCCTGTTTGAGGATTTACTTCTTTCTGCATTTTGGTTTTTATTGTTGTTTCATTATCACTGTCTCCAACACTGTAAATTGTGGCTAATGTTCCCACAAATACTTCACGTGCAGCAAAAGAACTGATAATTGCAATGCCAATTTTCCAGTCATAACCCAAAGGATGAATTGCAGGTTCAATTGCTTTGCCCATAATTCCGATATAGGAATTCTCTAATTTTTGAGAAGCTACTTCGTTTTCAAATTCAACTTCATTAAGCGGTTTATTTGCAAATCTTTCTTTTACAATAGTTTCGGCTTCGTTAAAATCTTTTCCGGGACCGTATGAAGCCAAAAACCATAAAATAACAGATATCGCAAGGATAATTTTACCTGCGCCAACAATAAATGCTTTTGTTTTTTCGACAACATTAATTCCAACGTTCTTTAAAAGAGGTAATTTATACCCAGGCATTTCAACTACGAAATACGTTTTGGTATTAAATTTTAAAATTTTATTTAAAATGTAAGCAGATAAAATTGCAGTTCCAAATCCTAACAAATACAATAACATCAAGGACAATCCCTGAAGATTTAATATTCCAAGAACTCGTTTATTAGGAATAACCAACGAAATGATAATGGCATAAACCGGTAGTCTTGCTGAACAAGTAGTAAACGGTGTTACCAAAATGGTAATTAAACGTTCTTTCCAGTTTTCGATATTTCGGGTTGCCATAATTGCCGGAATCGCACAGGCAGTTCCTGAAATTAAAGGGACAACGCTTTTTCCCGAAAGCCCAAATTTTCGCATGATTTTATCCATCAGGAAAACAACACGACTCATGTATCCGCTTTCCTCCAAAATAGAAATAAATAAGAACAAGAATGCAATTTGCGGAATGAAAATCAAAATCCCGCCAATTCCAGGAATAATTCCCTGCGAAAGTAAATCGGTTAAAATACCGCTGGGTAGTTCTTCGGCAACCCAGCTGCTTAATGAAGCAAAAGTGCTGTCAATAAAATCCATAGGGATTGTTGACCAGCTAAAAATAGATTGAAAAATGACAAACAGTATTCCCAGAAAAATGAAATAACCCCAAAATTTATGCGTTAAAACACGATCCAGTTTAGCTCTGAAATCTTTTGCCATCGAAGCATCAACTTGTAAACCCTCTTTTAAAACATCATTTATAAACTGATATCTTTTGATGGTTTCTTTTTGTTGCAAACGCTTTAATTCTGAATGTGATTTGGTAAAAGTGCTTCGGATTTCATTTCTGTCTAAATTTAAAAAATTCACATCCTGAGTAATGACCAGCCATAATTTGTATAATAACTGATTAGGAAATGCTCTTTGAAGTTTTTCAAAATACTGATTGTCAATAACCGATGCATTTAAACAAGGTGTATGCGAAATGGTTTTATAAGAAACAATTAGTTCTTTCAATTCCTCAATACCCAATCCTTTTCGGGAACTTACTAATGCAATTTTAGTTTGTAGTTTTTCTTCTAAATAAGGAATATCTAGTGTTATACCTTTACTTGCCATGCGATCAGACATATTAATGACTAAAATCGTCGGAATTTCAAGGTCTTTTATTTGGGTGTAAATCAGCAAATTTCGTTTCAGATTTTCAACATCTGTTACCACTACTGCGACATCCGGATATAATTTGTCGTTTTTGTTGAGCAAAAGTTCAATCACAACGCTTTCGTCTATTGAACTGGCGTTCAAACTATACGTTCCCGGTAAATCCAGAATGTTGGCTTTGATGTTATGAGGCAGTTTACAGAAACCTATTTTTTTCTCAACCGTAATTCCGGGATAATTTCCAACTTGTTGATTTAAACCTGTCAGCTGATTAAAAACAGAGGTTTTTCCTGTATTTGGATTTCCTATAAGGGCAACATTAATATTTTGAACGCTCATTATAAATTGGTTTTCATAAGTTCAACTTCAATTTCACGAGCAGTTTCAACACGAATCGCCACATGCGAACCATTAATGTCTAAATATAAGGGATCTCCAAAAGGAGCAATTTGAAGTAATTCAACTAAGTTGCCTGGCAAACAACCCATTTCTAATAATTTTAAAGGAATAAGATCGATATCAAAATCTTTGATAATGGCTTTTTCGCCTTTTTTGAGGGTATGGATTGTATTTTGCAAGCTTATTTAGATTGAATTTAGATTGCAAAAGTAGGTAATAATTCTTTATTTAAAGGTATTTAACCGTTTTGATTGTGCAAAAATTTACTTAAATAAGTCGATTTTTACTCTTGCGATAAGAAATTGATGTCTTCCAGAAGTCGTTTGATTTCTTGTTTATCAGTTCCATCATAAAATCCGCGAACCCGACGTTTTTGGTCTACCAAAACAAAATTCTCTGTGTGTACCATGTCATAAAGCTGATCCGGTCTTCCCAGTTTTACAGCCAAATATGATTTTCGGGCCATCGTGTAAATTTCTTTTTTATCACCAGTGACCAAGTTCCATTTACTGTCAACAACTCCATGCTTTATCGCATATGCTTTTAAAACCGGAATACTGTCTACTTCTGGAAAAACAGTATGAGAAAGCAACATTACTTTTGGATTATTGAGAACTGCTTTTTGAACTTCTTCAAGGTTAGTTGTCATTTTCGGACAGATAGATCCACAGGTGGTGAAGAAAAAATCGGCTACATAAATTTTTCCTTCGTAATTTTTTTGCGTAATCGTATCTCCATTTTGATTTACAAATGAGAAATCAGCAATCGTATGATATTTACTTTTGTATTGTACCGTACTGTCAACCAATTCAGGATTTACATCAGCCGGATTGTAAACAGGTAAATTTTTTTGAGGTTTTAAAGCAAAATAAAACAGCGAAATTGTAATGACTGAAAACACACTTAAAGCAATAAGGAATTTTCGATATTTATATAATAAAGATTTCATAAACATGATTTGATGCAAAAGTACAAAAAGCACTTTTTATAAGGCAAATAGAACTTTGCTTTTAACCAAATAATTAACTTTAAAAAGAGTGTTTATAATTTTAAAAATTAACAAAAAATTATAAATATTAGCGATATGTTTGCAGATACACTTAAAGATTAAATAAAAATGATAAAACAGCTTACTAATTCAATGTTTTATGCCTTTTCTGCAATGGTTTCAATAACCGTAGTTCAGGCACAAAATACAACAAAAGAACCAGGTATTAATGTTTCTTTTATGAATAAAGAAATTAGTCCAGGTCAGGATTTCTTTCAATATGTTAACGGAACCTGGTTAGACCAGACTGAAATTCCTAATGATAGAAATTCATGGGGAAGTTTTAATGAATTACGTCAAAAAACAGATAATGATGCTTTGGCAATTTTAAAAGAAGCTTCAAAAGATCCAAAATATAAATCAAATACAGATCAGGGTAAGGCAATTGCTTTGTTCAACACTATTTTAGATACTGTAGGGAGAAATAAAAGGGGTATTACACCTCTTAAGCCTTATCTAAAGAAAATCGACGCTATTAAAAACGTGACGGATCTTGAAAATTTATTAATTGAAATGCAGCCTCAGGGAGGTATTGGTTTCTTTGGAGTACATGTTGGAGCTGACTCTAAAAACAGTAATAAAAATTCCGTTACCCTAAGTCCCGGAGGTTTAGGATTATCTGATAAAGATTACTACAATTCTGACGATAAAGATTCTAAAGAAAAACGTGAAAAATACGAAGTTCACGTTGCAAGGATGTTGCAATTTATTGGAGAATCTCCTGCAAAAGCAAAAGAAAGTGCTAAACAGATCCTGGCTTTAGAAATAGAAATGTCAGCTCCAAGGCTGGATCGTGTTGAAAGAAGAGACCGCAGAAAACAATATAATCCTACAGCTGTTGCAGATTTGAAAAAGAATACACCTTCGATTCAATGGGAGAAATATTTTGCAGGTATCGGAATGACAAAATTAGATACGGTAAATGTTGCACAGCCGCGTTATATGACAGCCCTTGAAAAGACGTTTACTGAAAAGAAAGTTGAAGCATGGAAAGAATACCTAAAATGGTCAGTGTTGAACAGAGCAGCTTCTACTTTGAGCACTGATATCGAAAATGCAAATTTTGATTTCTACGGAAAAACATTGACAGGAGCTTTGAAACAGCGTCCACGTGAAGAAATGGCTTTACAGGTTATTAATGGAGCTACCGGAGAAGCATTGGGAAAACTTTATGTGGAGAAATTGTTTCCTGCTGAAGCTAAGGAAAAAGCTAAAAATATGATTGCAAACGTAATGCGGGCTTATGAAAACAGAATTAATGCTTTACCATGGATGTCATCAGAAACGAAGACTAAAGCTATTGAAAAGTTAAATAAACTGACAGTCAAAATCGGATATCCGGATAAATGGAAAGATTATTCGGCTTTGGAACTTAAAAATGTTTCTGAAGGTGGGACTTATTTTGATAATATGAAAAGCTTATCAAAATGGGCTTATTCAGAAAATCTGGCTAAATTAGGTAAGCCAGTAGATAAAACGGAATGGGGAATGTCTCCGCAGACTGTTAATGCTTATTTCAACCCATCTTATAATGAGATTGTTTTTCCTGCTGCTATTTTACAACCGCCTTTCTATAATTATCAGGCTGATGAAGCTGTAAATTATGGTGGAATTGGAGCTGTAATAGGTCATGAAATTTCTCATGGATTTGATGACTCAGGAGCACGCTACAACGCAGACGGAAACCTGGTTGACTGGTGGACAGCTGATGATTTAAAACAATTTACTGCTCTTGGAGGAGACCTTGCAGCACAATACAGCGCATTAGAGCCTTTACCAGGAATTCATGTAGACGGTAAATTTACTCTTGGAGAAAATATTGGAGACTTAGGAGGTACAAATGCTGCTTATGACGGTTTGCAATTGTATCTGAAAGAAAAAGGAAATCCAGGTTTAATTGACGGATTTACTCCGGAACAGCGTTTCTTTATTTCCTGGGCTACAGTTTGGAGAACAAAATCCAGAGATGAGGCTATCAAAAGTCAGGTTAAAACAGATCCACATTCTCCGGGAATGTACAGGGCGATAGTGCCAATTCAGAATTTGGATGCTTTTTATGAAGCTTTCAAAATCAAAAAGGGAGATGCTATGTATGTAGAACCTGAAAAAAGGGTTAAAATCTGGTAATCTTTTATAAAGGTAAAAACGGCGCTGTTGTAGCGCCGTTTTATTTTAAGATCTATTTTGAATATAAATGAAATGTGATATTTATTATTTCAAATGACCGTAGATATAAGTTTCAATTGCTTTTAATTCTTCATTTGACATTGACTGTGTAACCGGAAAATTGGTTTTCATAATAGCAAACTGATCCGGATCAACGATTGGTTCACCATTTCCTTTTAAAAAAGTAACGATATCAGCATTTTTATCTTTGTAAATTTTGGCGATTTCCTGAATACTTGGACCAATTATTTTTTGATCAGGCTGATGACAAGAAGTACAATTACCTTTTCCTTCAAAAATCGATTTACCTAGTTCTTCTGGTGTTTTGGTTTCTGCTGATTCTCCCTCAGAATAAGCTTCTGTACTTTCTGTAGTTTTTTCAAAAGGTTCCTTGCTTTCTTTTTTACAAGAAACAAAAGCTAAAACTGTTGCTAAGAATACTATTTTTTTCATAATTGATTTACCAACCAACATACTTGGGAGGTTGAATTTGGTTTAAATTTAAATAAACTATTAATTGTCCACGATGATGTGTAACATGATCTTGCAATAAATTCAGAATTTGAAGTTTTGTTTTCTGTCCGGCAAAAAAATCTACTTTTTGACTTAAATCAATTCCTTTGTTGGCTTCAATTATCTTTTTTGTATTATCAAATGAATTTTCAATTTCTTTTAGAATATCTTCTTTTCGAACAATCGAAGAATGGTCTTTTTTAATGTGTTTTTCATTTGTAAAATAAGTAGTACTCAACCAAGCCATATTATCTAATATATGAAATATTTGATCTTTAAAACTCATTTCTCTTTGGGTAGGCTTATAATCGAGCTTTTCTTCTGGCATCACTTTTAGAATATCCAAAATATATGTTTTAGAGTTATCCCATTTTTCTACAAAAGTTTCATTCACTAAATCTTGAGCAGTAAGTAAATTACCAAAGAGAACTGCCATTAAAAATAAAGTCTTTTTCATTATTTACTTATTTAAAATTACAGCAGCTTCTTTCGCAAAATAAGTAGAGATAATACTTGCTCCTGCACGCTTAATGCAATAAAGTTGCTCTATCATAATTTTATCATGATCGAGCCATCCTTTTTCTGCTGCGGCCTTTACCATAGCGTACTCACCAGATACCTGGTAAACCGCAACCGGTACGTGAACGGCATTTTTTACCTCACGGACAATGTCTAAATACGCCATACCGGGTTTTACCATTACAATGTCAGCTCCTTCTTCAACATCCAATAATGCTTCACGAATTCCTTCAATTCGATTGGCATAATCCATCTGATACGTTTTTTTATCTTTAGGGATATTTTGAGAATCTACCGGAGCGGAATCCAATGCATCGCGAAAGGGTCCGTAGAATGCAGATGCATATTTAGCACTGTAACTCATAATACCTACATTATGATATCCGTTTTCTTCTAAAGCTTTTCTTATAGCTAATACTCTTCCGTCCATCATGTCGCTTGGTGCTACAAAATCGGCTCCGGCCTCGGCATGACTTAAACTCATTCGGGTTAAAGCATCCACTGTAGCATCATTAATCAATTGACCGTTTTCTATAATTCCGTCATGTCCATAAATTGAATAGGGGTCTAAAGCCACATCCGGCATTACAATCATTTCAGGAACAGCGTCTTTAATAGCGCGGATAGTTTGCTGCATTAAGCCGTCTTTATTCCAGGCTTCAACTCCTTTATTGTCTTTAAGATTATCACTCACTTTGACATAAATATTCACCGCTTTGATTCCAAGATTCCAGGCTTCTTTTACTTCTTTAATGGTGTGATCCAATGAATGGCGATAAATTCCAGGCATTGACGGAATAGCGACTTTTACATCTTTTCCTTCGGCAACAAACATTGGAAGCATAAAATCTTGTGGACTTAAACTAGTTTCACGAACTAATGAACGAATGGAGTCATTGGTTCTTAAACGGCGGTTTCTTTGTAATGGGAACATATTTTCTTGTTTAAAGTTTCATGTTTCAGTTTTTATCCTGAAGTTATTCTATATTTTATGTGATTGAGGCATCGTAAATTTCTCTGATTGTTTTATCAAGCTTGCTGTTAAATTGATCATTAGTTTGACCAGCAGAAAGCCCCTCAGACAATGCTCTTGAGAAACTTGCAATCAATCCATGGTTTTGTGAAAGCTTATGATTGGCCTCTTTTTCAGTATATCCTCCGGACAATGCCACAACACGTACGACATGCGGATCTGAGATTAATTCCTTGTAAAAGTCATTTACAGTAGGAATAGAGAGTTTCAGCATCACTTTTACATCTTTATCCAATAAATTAAGCTGCTTCTTGATTTCTTCTTTTAGTATTTCTTCAGACTTTTCTTTGTCAACGCTATAAATATCAACTTCCGGTTCAATGATGGGAACAAGTCCTTTTTCGAAAATTTGTTTACCAACTGTAAATTGTTGTTCTACAACTCTACGGATTCCTTCGGCATTTGCTTCTTTAATAACAGAGCGCATTTTGGTTCCAAAAATGTTTCGCTCTACAGCTCGTGTCAACAATTCCTCTAAATTGGAAATGGGCTTCATCAATTGCACGCCATTGGCAAGATCTGCAAGTCCTTTGTCGACTTTTAAAAACGGAACGATATTTTTCTTTTCCCACAAATAATCGCCCGTCCATTGTCCGTCGATTTTGCGATCCATAGTGTTTTCAAACAAAATCGCACCCAAAATAGAGTTGCTTTCAAAAGCAGGACTCTTAATAATTCGGGTTCTCATTTCATGTACAAGGGTGTACATTTCATCATCATTCGTGAAACTGCTTTCCAGAACACCGTATTGTGCTAATGCTTTTGGAGTACTTCCGCCACTTTGGTCTAATGCGGCGATAAATCCTTTTCCGGAATGCATGCGATCTAATTGTGCCATGTTCATTTCTCTATTTTTCATACTATTTAAATTAGACTGAATTATAGATTAAATTACAATTTAAATTTATGATTACAAAGAAGTTAAATGAATATTGTGTTTAATTTTTAGATCCATTCCCGGGGATTTTCTAACACATTTACTAATTTTTCTTCTTCACTTCCAGGTTCTGCATGATGATCATAAACCCATTGTACGTGCGGAGGAAGGCTCATTAAAATACTTTCGATTCTTCCGTTGGTTCTTAAGCCGAATAAGGTGCCTTTATCATGAACCAAATTGAACTCGACATAACGTCCACGACGGATTTCCTGCCAGTTTCTGTTTTCCGGAGTATATTCTAAATTCTTTCTTTTTTCTACAATCGGAACATAGGCTTCTAAGAAACTATTCCCAACTTCAGAAACGAAATTGAACCAATCTTCCATTGACATTGACTCATTTGCTTTGCAATAATCAAAAAATAAACCGCCAATTCCGCGGGCTTCATTTCTATGAGCATTCCAAAAATAGGTATCACATTGTTTTTTATATTTTGGATAAAACTCCGGGTTATGTTTGTCGCAAGCCGTTTTACAAGTTTGATGAAAGTGAGTTGCATCTTCTTCAAACAAATAATACGGCGTTAAATCCTGTCCGCCGCCAAACCATTGTTCGATCACTTTTCCATGTTCATCGTACATTTCAAAATAGCGCCAATTCGCATGAACCGTTGGTGTCATTGGATTTTTAGGGTGTAAAACCAAACTTAATCCGCAGGCAAAGAAATCAGCTTCGCCAACGCCAAACATTTTCTGCATGGCTTCCGGTAATTTTCCGTTAACGGCCGAAATGTTGACACCTCCTTTTTCGAAAACATTTCCATTTTCAATAACGCGCGTTCTTCCGCCGCCGCCTTCTGGACGTTTCCAAAGATCTTCACGAAATTTTGCAGTTCCGTCAACAGCTTCTAATCCGGCACAGATTTGGTCTTGTAATTGTTGTATGTAAGTGTAAAATTTATCTTTCATGAGTATTATATTCTGATTTAAGCAATCCAAAATAAACAGTGTTTTGCAATTCGCCGTCACCATTTCTGAATTCGTCTCGTAAAATTCCTTCTTGTTTGAAGTTATGTTTTAATGCAATTCTTTGGCTTGCCAAATTAATTTCTGATGTGCAGATAAAAACTTTGTTAAGCATCAATTCTTTGAAACAAAATTCAAGTGCAGTTGAAACCATTTTTGATGTGATTCCTTTTCCCTGATACTCTTCATCAACAAAATAACCTAATTCACATTTAGAAATGCGATAATCAATAGTCTTTACAGTTAAATAACTAATTAAGTGATTGGTTTTGATTTCTCTAGCATAAAAATAAAACCCTTCACTGTTTTTTTCTTTGTTAAGACTAATTGCCAGAAAATCTTCTGCTTTTTTTAAAGAATCAGAATTGGCTAACGTTACCGGAAAAGTTTTTTCAATATGATTTCTATTCTTGTCAATTAGTTTGAAAAATTCTTCAGTGAGAACATGTTCAATTCGGTCTATTTTCCAATCTGTAAAACTCATTTTTTTTTGTTTTTGGCCGATGCGATTTTGGCATTTATTCCAAAGGAGAAAACTTTGCTTTCTCGCTGGACGTATTGGTAAATAGCAAGTGCTTTACCTAAGAAATCAAATTGTTTTTCTTGAGATAATCTGACCAAAATATCGGCAAACTGCTCTTGCTGATTCCAATCTAAATGATATTTTTGAAGCAGAATAATTAATTCTTCTTCTGGAATTTCAATTGTTCGTTCTAAACTTAAACCAAAACCCTTCAGTTGCTCATCTACAAGGCTTATATCTTCAGCGTTCCAAAATCTTGGCACAAAAACAAGCGCGTGCAAAGTTCGAAGCGTGTTTTCTATTCTGATGCTTTCTTCGTCTCTAAGGCCTTTGTTGAGCATTTATATTAGTTTTTGGTTGACAGTTTTTGGTTGATAGTTATGAGTTTCCAACAACTATCAACCACAAACTATTAACTATTTTACTCCGTATTCCTTCACAGCGTCAATAAACGCTTTTGCATGATCTACAGGAATATTTGGTAAAATTCCGTGACCTAAATTTACAATATATTTATCTTTTCCAAATTCGTCGATCATTTCGTGAACCATTTTCTTGATGGTTGGAATTGGAGAAAGCAATCTTGACGGATCAAAATTCCCTTGTAAAGTAACATTTCCACCAGACAAGTAACGTGCATTTCTGGCAGAACAAGTCCAGTCTACACCAAGCGCAGAAGCTTTACTTTTGCCCATTTCGTTCAATGCAAACCAACATCCTTTTCCGAAAACAATAACCGGAGTAACCTCAGCTAAGGCGTCAACGATTTGATTGATGTATTTCCATGAGAATTCCTGATAATCAACCGGAGAAAGCATTCCGCCCCAGGAATCAAAAATCTGAACGGCATTAACTCCCGATTTTACTTTTTCTTTTAAGTATAAAATAGTGGTGTCTGTAATTTTTTGTAATAAAGAGTGTGCTGCAACCGGGTTTGAAAAACAGAATCCTTTTGCAGTGTCAAAACTTTTAGATCCTTTTCCTTCAACAGCGTAGCAAAAAATGGTCCATGGAGAACCAGCAAAACCAATAAGTGGAACCTCATCGTTCAGCATTTCTTTAGTCAATTTTATAGCGTCAAAAACGTATCCTAAAGTTTCATTAACATCCGGAACAAAAACCTGGTTTACCTGTTCCATAGTACGAATGGGATCCGGAATAATTGGACCTAAGTTGTCTTTCAGTTCTACGTGAATTCCCATGGCACGAGGCACAACCAAAATATCTGAGAATAAAATAGCAGCATCCGGAGCAATTCTGCGTATAGGCTGAACAGTGATTTCTGCCGCTAATTCAGGAGTTTCACATCTGGTGAAAAAATCATATTTATCACGCAAAGCCCTGAATTCCGGTAAATATCTTCCAGCTTGACGCATCATCCATACGGGTGGGCGTTGAACAGTTTCTCCTTTTAAGGCGCGTAAAAATAGGTCGTTTTTTAACATTTTTTTTGTTGCTTTAGGCTTTAAGCTTTAGGCTTTAAGCTATGTTTAACTATACTTTTTTTTGCTTATGGCTTATTGCTTAAAGCCTATAGCTGTATTAATTTTTTGCTTATTGCCTAAGGCTTAAAGCGTATTGCTGAACTCAGTGATCACATCTTCAATCACATCTTCAACCGTTGGCTGATCTGCAATAATAATGTTTTTGGTAATTTTATGTAAAGCCTCGGCAGTGGTTTCTCCAATGCAAAAGCATGTTTCTTTTTTGATGGTGTTGTCTTTCAGATAACTTTCAACACCAGATGGACTGAAAAATAGAATTGCATCAACTGCAGTTTTTATTTTCTGAGGTGTTAATGATGTATCGTAAACCTGAATTTCATTGAATTTTACTTCGGCATCTTTTAAAGCTTTTGGCAACGTTTCTCTGCGAAGATTTCCACTGAAAAAAGTAAAGCTTTCATTGCGGTAAATCAAAGTGATGATTTCAGCTAAATCTGAAGCGTAGCCTGTATAAGCAACTACATCGAAACCATTTTCAGAAAGGAGAATCTTAGTTTTTAATCCAACGCAAAAAACGTTTTTACTTTTAAGCTCTTCCGCATTTGGATTTGATAAAACGCTATGAACAGCATTCTGACTTGTGAAAATCAGATTTAGGTTGAGGTCTTTAAGTTCGAAAGATTTACTTTGAGTTTGAATAAAATCAGATTCGATTACTTCAATATTGGCTTTTACAAATTCTTGCTTTTGACTATTCGAAAGTATTTTAGTAGATAATATTTGAATTGATTTTGACATTATTTTTTCAGGGTTTCTTTAATTGATGTCATCAATTGAGCTCCGCCATTGTTTAAGATTTCCTGAGCAGAATGAAATCCTAACTTTTTCCATTCACTAATATCAACAGTTTTATTGATTTCCAGTTTTTGTTTTCCATCAACAGAAAGTAAAATACCTTGAAAATGCAAAGTGTCTTCGTCTTCATTATATCTTACTAAAGCTCCAATTGGCGCAGTACAGCCACCTTCTAAAGTTCTCAAAAACTGACGCTCGATATAAGTACAAATTTCAGTTTCAATATGATTTAATTGTGAAAGTGCATCTAAAGTATAATTGTCATTTTCCATTGCGACAACAAGCATTGCTCCTTGTGCAGGTGCAGGAATCATCCAGTCTAAATTGATGTAATTTTCAGGTTTCAGGTTGATGCGTTCCAATCCTGCGGCAGCAAAAACAGCTCCATCCCAGTTGTTGTCTTGTAATTTTTGCATGCGAGTATTCACGTTTCCTCGTAAATCCACTACAGTATGATTTGGGTATTTATTTAGCCACATTGCCTGACGACGTAAACTGCCTGTTGCAATTGTACTTGGCTTGTCAAAATCAGGATTACTTTTATGAACCAAAAGATCTAAAACATTTGCTCTTTCTAAAACGGCAGCCTGCACAATTCCTTTTGGTAAAGCTGTAGGTACATCTTTCATGGAGTGAACCGCAATATCGCAATCACCTTTAATCATGGCTACATCTAAGGTTTTAGTAAAAATTCCGGTAATGCCAAGTTCGTAAAGAGGTTTGTCAAGAATAATATCACCTGTAGATTTTACGGCAACAATCTCTGTTTTATATCCTAAATCGTTTAATTTTTTTTCGACAGTATGTGCTTGCCATAGTGCCAATTCGCTATCGCGCGTTCCTATTCTAATAACTTTTTGAACCATATTATTTTTGAAATCCTAGAAAATAAGGAACATTCTTTTTTAAACTATTTATGAGAGATTGATTTTGTATTTTTCTTCGACTGGTGAAGGCGTATTTTTTGGTGCAAGCTGTCCAATTTGGAATACTTTTTCAATGAACTCAATACTTTCATCTAATGAAGTGTTTTCATTTTTTAAGTGGCTTGCAAAGTGATTTGTTATCTTTTGAATAATTCTGGAACTGATTAAATCAGCCTGTACTTCATCAAAATTGATTGTTTTCTTTTTTTGAAAAGCTAATTCGTTTGCTACAATATCGTTTAGTTTTGCTTTTAGAGCATGAATAGTTGGAGCATATTTTCGACCATTTATCCAGGTATTCAATTCTAATTTCATATCCTCGATAATAGCTTCGGCAGCAGGAATATGCTGTTTTCTTCTTTCCAGAGTATCATCTGTAATTTGAGACAGATAATCCAAATGTATTAAAGTTACACCCGGTATTTGTTCTACATCCGGATTTACATTTCTTGGAATTGATAAATCCAAAATCAATAAAGGTTTCTTTAAATTCAGTAATGTTTTGTCGATAGTAGGGTTTTTTGCTCCTGTGGCTACGACGAGAACATCAGCTTGTTGAATTTCTTCTTGTAAATTGGCGTAATCTTTTACAATAACATTTAATTTTCCAGCTAATTTTTCAGCTTTGTTTTTTGTTCTGTTTATAAGCGTAATATGGCCATTTTTAGTATGTTTTACTAAATTTTCACACGTATTTCTGCCTATTTTTCCGGTTCCGAATAATAGAATATTTTTATTTCCAACATTTTCTACATTTCGAATAATATATTGAACTGATGCAAACGAAACAGATGTTGCACCAGAAGAAATTTCAGTATCTGTTTTGATTTTTTTGCTTGCCTGAATAACCGAGTTAACCAAACGATCAAGGAATGTATTTATCAGACCCTCTAATTTACTGTTATTAAAAGCAATTTTAATTTGGCTGATGATTTCGAAATCACCCAAAATCTGACTGTCTAAACCTGTTCCTACACGGAACATGTGGTTAATTGCCTCCTGATTTTTATATATATACGCAACTTCCCTAAATTCTTCTACAGATCCGTTGCTGTTGTCGCAAAGTAATTTGATTAATTCATATGGATGATTGGCAAAACCATAAATTTCAGTTCTGTTGCACGTTGAAGTAACAATCAATGATTCTATACCTTCTGTTTTGGCTTGTATCAGCAAATCAGATTGTGCTTTAGTATCTAAACTAAATTTTCCTCTAATTGTGGCATCTGCTTTTTTATAACTTAAACCTAAAGCGTAAAAAGTGGTAGTTTTGGACATATTAAAATTTTCCATATTATACTTTCCTTAAAAAGTTCAACAAAATTATTATTAACTAATTTATAAAAACAACGCTAGAGGTACTTTTTATATCGCTACTGGACAAATTGATTCAAATTGGCAATTTTAAATCGTATTTTCTGCCTTTTATAATGAAATCAAGCATTCAATAACTTGTTATATATACTTGTTCTAAATAAAAACCTTGTTTTTGCTTAAAAATGATTAGCGAAAAATATCGCTATGGGGTCTTAAAATGAAATTATTTTTTATAAATGATTCATTTTCACATCGCTGCTAAGATTTTGTGGATTAAAAAAGCAGACTTTTTAAATAAAAACGCTACCTGAAACAGGCAGCGTTTTTAGAAGAAAATTATTTTTGAACAATCGGCGTTCTCAATGATTCTAAAACAGCAACAATATCAGTGTAAAGTTCTGTGTTTGAAGCAACACCATTTGCATTGGCTGCAGCGCCTACGTAACCTTCAAATTTTGTATAATCCGCACTACTTGCTTTTGTTCCCATACGAGGATTTGTTGCAGGATTATGTGCTGCTACCATGTTCAAACCAGAATACGTATTTACAGCATTAGTCCCTCCCGTATTGAACGAAAAGAAGTCAGTAAGATTATCTGATAATTTAGCAATATTAGTAGCTTGGGTATTGCCTGTTTCTGCCAAAAGTGGAGCGAAATGCGCTGATAAGTTTCCAGATGCATTCGATTGAACATCTGCAACAATAAGCCCTATAGTTGAGTTTACAACTTTACGAAATGATAAACGTCCTTGTTCAATCATTTGTCCTGAATTATCTGGATCAGCAACCATAGTCGTACCGCCTAAACGTGTATAAATAGAAGCTTTTACTTCTGGTGCCGGATCATCATCATTACTGCAGGAAGTAAAAGCAGCCGATGAAAGTAGTAATACACTAAGTGTAATTTTAGAATAAATTTTCATAATAATAATATTTAAAGGGTTAATTAAAAAATTGATTTACTTTTTGAGATAGTTTGTAACTCAAACTATTTTGATTGACAGGACAAACTTCTTTGTTTGCTAAATTTGTAGGTAAAATGTAACGCTTGGCTTCGTAATGTCTTTTTGCCATTAATTGGTTATATACTTTTTCAGAATTAGTGATTTTATTATTGTGGAAATACACAACTACATTTCTTTTAACAATAATAGAATCTGATGTCAATCCTTTAATAGATCTTAAATCAGAACATATTTGCTTGGCCTGAAGAGAATCTATATTTGCTTTAAAATCTATTCGGCTTACTTGCAGATTCGGACTCTCATAAACAGCAGGCTTAGCCGTAATAATGTGAAAAACAAGAATGGCAAAAAATAACCCAGTAATTATTAGTCCCGTCCAAAGTGCTTTTTTTATTATTTTGTTCGTTTTCATAATTTTTAAAATAATTTGATTTAAAAACTATATACGGTTGCTTTTTTACCTTGGTTTTATTTATATGGACAAAAAGATCAGTTTAGAATTGTTTTAAATAACTAAAACATTATAGACGTGGTATCTTTATGTTTTACTCAAGAAACTATTAGAATACTCTTGCAAGATTAAATCCAAAAAAAACATCGCCTTTTGTCCAGTCACCAGTTGTTCTGCCAAGATATCCTGCCTCATCAATTCCCTGAGAACTGGTAAAATGCATTTGAAAAACGTGTCCACCGGTTTCTAAATCAAAACCTACAGATAATGGATTTTTATAAAGAGAAGTTGGACTTCTGTTTAAGTGTGCTGCATAATCAACATTTAATGACCAGCGTTTAGAAAACTTATACCTTCCCCCAAAACCAACTGCATATTGTGAATTGCTTTGATCCACATTTTCAACAAAATTTTCATGAAAAAATGTTGGAACGACTTCTAAAGAGAGCTTTTCAGAAAACTTTCTGGAAATTAAGAGTTGTGCTACATAAGTAAGCCTGTTTTTAAATTGAAGTTTAGGATACAGACTTTCTTTTAGTGTGTTGTTAATAGACAAACTATTAAAGCCGGCAATAGCAACTGGAAATCCGTCTTTTATTTGAGGAAGCAAAGTGTATTTTGTTGCAAAGTCATAAGCAAACTCACTTCGGGCAGCGCTTATATTAAGTCCGTTGGTTAATCCGTATATGAATTTTATTTGAGTATTGGCATTATCCAGTCCGTAGAAGCCTTCGAAGCCATCTTTTACAGAACCAAACCGATGCGCAACAACAAAATACAAATCTCCTTTTGCCGCCAGTTTTGTAGATTCGAGGTTAACAATCTTCAATGCTTTAAATGCAGATGTCACCTTTTCTTTTGTAACAGGCGTCTCTACTCCGGATAATAAGTCTTCCTGGGAATAGGTTAGTAGTGGAAATAAAAATAATAATAGAATGAGCTTTTTCATGAGGTTAGTTTTAAATTGTTATTTGTTTTTTAGTGTACTACTGAAGATTGATCTATTTTAAATTCCCGCAACAGTTCATCATATCCTAAAAAACGTCCTTTGATTTTTAGCATTTTACCGGATGTGATATCTCTTGGTAAAGAATCTTTGAATGTTGCAAATATTTTTTCGCCAATAACAATTCCATTACTGGCACTATCAATAGTGGTTACTTGTGCCGTTAATTCAATTGTTTTGTCCTGATATTTGATGTAAGCCAGACTGTCATTCGAAGCAAATTCTTTTTCGAGTTCGTAAACGGTCACTACATAATCTGCAGTTTCCGATTCGATATCCCGGTGCCCTTTGTAGCTGTAGAGATAAACCGAAATAGCAAGTAGTAGGAAAAGTGAGATTGCTGTAAGTATTTTTTTTGTCATGGCTGTTTTTTTTAATGCTTAAATTATCTACGTTAAAAAGTATCTATTGGATTTAAACTGCCAAATACGTCTCTCCAAAAATCTATATCATTCATTTCAACGTATATGTTTTTAAAATGATTTTGCAATTCGTAAAATCATTTAATCTTTAACTAAAAACCAATCGTTATGAATCTAAAAACACTCTTCGCCGGTTTATCATTTGCTTCAGTTATTGTGAGCTGTGCTAATGATGATCCCAGCACTTTAATTGATACTACGCTAATTACAGGTTTGGCTACATACAATCAGAATGTGAAATCTATTATTGACAATAATTGCGTTGTATGTCATGCAACAGTTCCTAAAAATGGAGCTCCTATGTCTTTGGTTACCTATGACCAGGTAAAAAATGCGGTTTTAAATCGTGGGTTGCTTACCCGAATTTCTTTAGAAAACGGAAACAGTTCCTTAATGCCACAAGGCGGACCTAGATTGCCACAAACTACTATAGATGTGATTGCAATGTGGCAACAGGATGGATTATTAGAAAAATGATCTATAATAAAAACATGAAAAAAATCGTACTGATACCAATGTTATTGGCTTCATTGATCGTTTTTTCGCAGGAAAAAATGTTAACTAAATCAGGAACAATAACTTTTGAAGCTTCAGTTCCTTCTTTTCAGCCGGTTCTGGGAACTAACAGTAATGTGACTTTTGTTCTAAATCCGGTAACAGGAGAAATTGCAAGCCTGGCTTTAATAACAGGATTCCAGTTTGAAATGGCTTTGATGGAAGAACATTTTAATGAAAATTATATGGAAACAGATAAATTTCCGAAAGCCATCTTTAGAGGACAAATAGAAGGATTTGATGCTAATAAGCTGACGGAAGATTATAAAGATTATGTGATAAAAGGGAAATTAGAACTTCATGGAAAATCTAAAGATGTAAATGCTACTGCAAAAATCACCAAAACGAGTTCCCGAATTACTATTATTTCAGATTTCGCCGTAAATGCAAGTGATTTTAGCATCCCGATTCCATCGCTTATTAAGTATAAACTTGATGATAAAGTCAAGGTTCAGATTATTGCTGTTTTAAAACAGAGCTAAAACAATTGAAATTAAAAATCAGCAAAATGCAAAATTGCAATGATCCTGAGCATTAATAAAACTTGACATTTCAAAGCGCGAATTGTTGGAAAACAAAGAGATAATTGCTTATCCGTTGAAATTAATTAAAAACCTGAATAATAATTTAAAATCAAAGACATGAAAAAACTCATACTTATAGCATTATTATGTGTTTCTACAATTAGCTTTTCGCAACAAAAAAGGATCAGTAAAACAGGAAAGATTACTTTTGAAGCTTCAGTTCCTTCCTTTGAAGAAGTTAAAGCAACCAATACGAACGTAACTTTTGTTTTGAATCCGGCTACAGGTGAAATTGCAAGTTTAGCCTTAATGAAAGGATTTCGATTTAAAGTTGCTTTGATGGAAGAACATTTTAACGAAAATTATATTGAAAGTGATCAATATCCAAAAGCAATATTTAAAGGAAAAATAGAAGACTTCGATTTAAACAGCCTTACTGCCGGTCCTAAAGATTTTATTATAAAAGGGACTTTACAGCTTCATGGAAAATTGAAAGATATATCGACCACAGCGCAAATAAGCATGTCAGAATCGGCAATTAGTATTGTATCTGATTTTGCTGTAAACGCCAGTGATTTTAATATTGCAATACCTTCACTCGTTAAAAACAAAGTTTCTAATAAAATAAATATTAAAGTTGCTGCTACTTTAAAATAATGTATCAAAACAATAAAGATTTTATAAATTTAGAAGCAAGTAAACAATAAACCATCAAAAAGATTTAATTTTGAAAGACCAATTATTCGTTTTGTAAAAAACGGCAATAGTAACTAGAAAGTAAATCAAAAATGGAGGAGGAAATAAAAATTGAAGACGACTTTACACTTATTCGTTTTCAAAACGACAGTTCAAAGCCTTTTTTTGCACAACGCGAAGTGGGTAGTGGTTTGATACAGTTTCATTTCGGACTAAAAGGCAATGCTAAATTTTTATTCAACCAAGGCAATTATGCTTTAGATTTGAAGGAAGAAAAATCATTGCTTTTGTATAATCCACAAAAAGAATTACCTCTAAATTTAGAACTCACTCCAAATTCCTGGGTAATCTCCGTAATTGTATCGATCAAGAAATTTCATGCGCTGTTTTCTGCAGAAGCAGATTATATTACTTTTTTAAGTCCTGATAATAAGGACAAAAAATATTATAACGAAGGAAATATCAGTCCTTCTATGGCTATTGTGTTGAGTCAGCTGTTTCATTATAACCTTCACCCATCCATAAAAAACCTGTATTACAAAGGAAAAGGATATGAATTATTGAGTTTGTATTTTAATCGAACCGAAGACCCAAATGCAGAACAATGTCCGTTTTTGGTTGATGAAGACAATGTTTTGAAAATCCGAAGAGCGAAAGAAATCATCATCGCGAATATGGCCGAACCTCCAGGATTACAGGAGTTGGCCGATGAAATTGGTTTGAATTTGAAGAAACTCAAAATGGGTTTCAAACAAATTTACGGCGATACGGTTTACGGTTTTCTATTCGATTACAAAATGGATTTTGCCAGAAAACTGCTGGACAGCGGATCTTACAACGTAAACGAAGTGGGATTGAAAATTGGTTACAGTACAGGAAGTCATTTCATTGCGGCATTCAAGAAGAAGTTTGCGACAACTCCAAAAAAATATTTGATGTCGATTAATACGAATGTGTAAAGGCATCACTTTTATATATCAAAACATAAATAAAAAATAACATTTATCATATTTCCAGAAAGTTGAGAAATCTACTTTTGACGAAAATTTAAACCAACAAATGCTTAAAGCCTAAAGCTTAAAGCCTAAAGCAAAAAAATCAATGAAAGGCGTATTATTAGTAAACTTAGGATCTCCAGAAAGTCCAACACCAAAAGATGTAAAACCATATTTAGACGAATTTTTAATGGATAAATACGTAATCGACGTTCCGTATTTGTTAAGAGCATTACTGGTTCGCGGTATTATTCTTAGAAAAAGACCTGAAGAATCAGCGCACGCTTATGCGAAAATCTGGTGGGAAGAAGGTTCTCCATTAGTAGTGCTTTCTGAAAGAATGCAGAAAAAAGTACAGCCTTTGGTAAATGTTCCGGTTGCTTTGGCCATGCGCTACGGATCAATGACTATCGAAAAAGGACTTCAGGAATTACATGATAAAGGTGTGGATGAAGTAATGCTTTTTCCATTATATCCGCAATATGCGATGGCTTCGACTTTGACTATTTTAGTTAAAGCTGAGGAAATCCGTAAAAAGAAATTTCCAAACATGACTTTTACCGATGTTCCGGCTTTTTACAACAAACCAGATTACATCAAGAATTTAGCAGATTCTATTCGAAAACACTTAGTTGGATTTGATTATGATCACTTGTTGTTTTCGTATCACGGAATCCCCGAGCGTCATATCCGCAAAACCGATATAACCAAGTCGCATTGCAAAATTGATGGTTCCTGCTGTAATACGCCTTCACCGGCTCATGAGTTTTGCTACCGCCATCAATGTTATGAAACAACCAAACAAGTAGTGAAGTTATTAGGTATCCCTGAAGATAAATATAGTTTGACATTTCAATCCCGTTTAGCAGGTGATAAATGGTTAGAACCATACACTGACATAGAAATCGATAAAATGCCCGGAAAGGGAATCAGAAATCTGGCCGTTGTAACACCTGCTTTCGTTTCGGATTGTTTGGAAACTTTGGAAGAAATCGCCATGCGCGCCAAAGAAGATTTTGAAGCAAATGGAGGAGAAGAGTTTCTTGCTGTTCCGTGTTTGAATGATGATGACGAGTGGTGTGAGACGGTTAGTAATTGGATTAATGATTGGGCTAAATAGATAATAGAAGAAAGAGTAAAGAAAAAAGACTTAAATGGATTATTATAACTACTTAAAATCACTACATCTAATCTTTGTAATCACTTGGTTTGCAGGATTGTTTTATATTGTACGCCTATTTGTGTATCAAATTGAAGCCAATGAAAAACCATCACCTGAAAAAGAAATTTTACAGGCGCAATACAAAATAATGAGTTATCGTCTGTGGTATATTATAACATGGCCATCAGCAATTTTAGCAAGTATTTTTGCTTTTTGGATGCTGTTTTTCACGGATTTAGGAAATGCGTGGCTCAAAATGCCCTGGATGCACGTAAAATTGTGTTTTGTGTTTTTATTATATTTATATCATTTAAGATGTCATCAAATTTTCAGGCAATTGCAAAATGATAAGGTAAAATATTCCGGTAGTTATATGCGTTTGTGGAATGAAGGCGCAACTATTATTCTCTTTGCAGTAGTTTTTTTAGTCGTTTTAAAAAGTGCCATAAACTGGATTTTCGGTGTAATTGGAATCATTTTATTCTCGGTTTTACTAATGCTGGGCTATAAGTTTTATAAAAGAATAAGAGAAAAGAAGTAATTAGTAAAAACAGTGATTAGTTATTAGCATTTTTAAGCTTTGTAAATCACTGATTACTATTCACTAATCACGAATTAAATGAACAACTTAAAAATGTCAATGCTTTCGTTACGTACCAGGATTTTCCTGTCGATGATTGTATTGATTGTTGTGGCATCTTGTTTATTGGCATCGATTTCGATTATTCAATTTAAAAATGAAGCCAAAGAATACCATCAGGAACGTTTAGAACGAAAAGAGAATGCTGTAAAAGAGCACATCAATTACGTTCTGGCTACTACAACCTATCCTTTAAAAACCGGAAATCTGGATTTGATTTTTAAAGATAAAATTCATGAATTAGCTCAAATTCACAAAATAGAAATCAATATTTACAGTCTTGACGGTAAGTTACTCAAATCATCCAAGGAGTCTTTTGCAGTTGATAAAGTAGCACCTCCTGTTCCGGATTATATTCTGAAATTGGTTAAATCCTCAATAGAAAAGCGTTTTGTAGACATTAAAACTATTGATGGCATCAAAAACAGATCTTCATACAGTTTAATCAAAGACGAAAAATTCAAGCCTCTTGGTATTTTAAACCTTCCTTATTTAGAAGATGACGGGTATTATGACAACGAATTGAATACTTTCCTGATTCGTTTAAGTCAGGTATATTCGTTTATGCTGCTTGTCGCTTTTGCATTGGCATATTTCCTTTCGACTTACATCACAAAATCATTAAAAACAATTTCTGACAGATTGGAAGAGACCAATCTGGACCAGAAAAACGAGAAAATTGTTTTAGAAGCCAACAGCAAGGAAGTTAATTTCCTTATTAAGGCATACAACGGAATGGTTGAAAAATTAGAAAGCAGCGCCATAAAGCTTGCACAAAGCGAGCGTGAGGAAGCCTGGCGCGAAATGGCGAAACAGGTTGCGCACGAAATTAAAAATCCGCTTACCCCGATGCGATTAACAGTTCAGAGTTTTCAGCGTAAGTTTGATCCGAATGATCCAGATGTCAAACAAAAAATGAACGATTATTCCGAAACTTTAATTCAGCAAATTGATACGATGACTGCGGTGGCTTCGGCATTTTCGAATTTTGCTTCAATGCCTGCACAGCAAAATGAGACTTTAAATGTTGTTGAGGTTGTAGAATTGGCGCTGGATATTTTCAATGAAGATTATATTTCGTTTCAAAGCGACGAAGAAGAAATCATTTCTAAAATGGATCGTACGCAACTGATTCGTGTGATTACCAATCTGGTTAAAAATGCAACACAGGCAATTCCGGAAAGCCAATTTCATAAATCAATTTTAGTTACCGTAAAACGCATTAATGATCATGTTGAAATTGCAGTAAAAGACAACGGAATCGGGATTCAGAAGCTGGATACCGGCCGAATTTTTGAACCAAAATTCACCACCAAAACCAGCGGTATGGGACTTGGTTTAGGAATTATAAAAAACATCATCGAAAATTACAAAGGAACAATTACCTTTGAGTCAACTTACGGAAAAGGAACCACTTTTAGAGTTTCTTTGCCTATCACAAACTCATAAAAAACAGCGTCATGAACTACGAAAACGTTTTAATTTCTATTGAAGAAAGAATTGCAACCGTAACCATTAACCGACCTACAAAGTTGAATGCCTTAAACAAAGCAACAATTAGTGATTTGAGTAAAGCAATCAAATTATTAGGAAAAAATGAGGATGTTCGCGTTATCATTTTAACCGGAAGTGGAGAAAAAGCATTTGTAGCCGGAGCGGATATTTCAGAATTTGCAAATTATACTATTGTAGAAGGATCACAACTTGCTGCTGAAGGCCAGGAAACATTGTTTGATTTTATTGAAGGTTTAAAAAAACCAGTAATTGCAGCCGTAAATGGTTTTGCATTGGGCGGCGGATTAGAATTGGCAATGGCCTGTCATTTTAGAGTAGCTTCTGACAAAGCCAAAATGGGTTTGCCGGAAGTTTCTTTAGGATTGATTCCGGGTTATGGAGGAACACAGCGTCTGCCGCAATTAATAGGGAAAGGACGTGCTATGGAAATGATCATGACTGCAGGAATGATTTCTGCTGAAGAAGCGAAACAATATGGTTTGGTAAATTACGTAGTACCACAGGCGGAACTTTTATCCTTTACAAATGTAATTGCCCAAAAAATAATTAAAAATGCACCGTTTGCCATCAGTAAAGCGATAAAAGCCATCAATTCTAATTACAAAGACGGAAAAGACGGTTTTGAAGTCGAAATAAAATCATTCGGAAAATGTTTCGGAACTCAGGATTTTAAAGAAGGAACTACCGCTTTTTTAGAAAAACGAAAAGCCGAATTTACAGGAAAATAATTTTTCTTAACCGAAAAGTCCGCAAGGTATTATGCCAAGAATGCAAGTAAATTAAAAAAACTTAGCAAACCCTGCGTAAATCTTAGCGACCTTTGTGGTTAAATATAACAATACATTACTATGTCATACGAACCAATATTTGCTCTCTTCTGCGAACGTGTCAAAGAAAGCATTCAAAGCGGTACATTTGCCAAATTAACACTTGCCAAAACGATTGGAGATACAGAAATCAAGAATATTTATTTCCGTTTGATTTTAAATGAAGACAATACTTGGTCAATTTCCTTAACCACTCGCTATAAAACCGAAGAAATTGAAAGTATTCACACTTTAGATGAAGCTTTACTGATATTGGGTTCTCATATTAAAAATCCGTTTTTGACGGCACTTTTATTTACAACAGATAATGATGTAACATTCAAAGTAAACAAGAAAAATGCCGGAAGCATTATCGAACAGCCGCCAACATTCAAAAATGCTTCACCAGTAATGCTGGAAATGATTGAAAGAGGGATTGTATAACATTAAAAAGATAGTATGGATGAACTTAAAAAATACTATGGAAACAATTTGGAGCTGTCATTGATATGCTTGAAAGTTCTATTTCAGTTTGTCCGGAAAGCTTCTGGGAAAAAAAAGAGTTTTGGTATTTTGTTTATCACACTATTTTTTGGTTAGATTATTATTCATCTACTGAACCGGAGACATTTTCTCCTCCTAAACCCTTTTCTCTATCTGAATTTGATCCAAAAGGAATTTTTCCAGAAAGAATTTATTCAAAAGAAGAATTGCTGGAATATCTTGAGTATTCGCGTAAAAAAGGCTTCATTTTAATTGATGGTCTAACTGAAGAAACGGCAAAAGAAAGATTCATCACCAAAAAGAAAAATTACAGCAGGATCGAAATGATCATTTACAACATGCGACATATCCAGCATCATGTGGGGCAATTGAATTTGTTATTGAGACAAAATGAAGATGTTGCCGGGATATGGATTTCTCAAACGGATAAAAGATATTAGAATAGATTAATTTCGAATCAATATTATATTTTTATCTGGAACGAATTAAAATGAGTCGCTGCAATATTAATTGTTCCTCTTCAATTTTAAAAAAAATACGAAATATTGGAATCTTTGTGTTCAATCTGCGAAGTCTTTGCGAATCTCTGTGGAATAACTTCTAAACCAGTTTTACAAACAAATTCGAAGCAATCTTATTTGAAATAGACAATTCATTGCCATCTACTTTAATTTTCAAAGATAAATCAAAAGATTCTTTAGAGAGAAACTCAATTTGCGAACCCAGAGCAATTTCCTGCTTGTCAAGATATTTCAAAAATTCTGAAGAAGTATCTTTTACGCCTACGCAAACACCGGTTTGGTTTTCTGCTAATTCTGAAAGTAAGTATTTTTCAATTTTAATGATACGGCCATTGGCATCCGGAATGGGGTCTCCGTGCGGATCTTCTGTAGGATTGCCCAGAAAATCATCCAGACGGTTAATCAATTGTTCTGATTTGATGTGTTCAAGCTGTTCTGCAATATCGTGGACTTCATCCCAGCTGAAATTTAATTTTTCTACCAAAAAAACTTCCCACAACCGATGTTTTCTGACAATCATTTTTGCAGAGAGTTTTCCGTTCTCTGTCAATGAAACTCCCTGATATTTTTTATAGTTCACCAAATCCTTTTCCGATAGCTTTTTAAGCATATCCGTAACCGATGAAGCTTTGGTTTCCATCATTTCGGCAATGGCATTCGTGCTGACTTCTGTTTCTAAGGAAGCCGTAAGATGGTATATCGCTTTAAGGTAGTTTTCTTCTGAGAAAGTCATTTTTTGAAAGTTTCTAAGGTTCTGAGATAGTAAGTTGCTAAGTCGAATGAATTCAGGAAAAAAACCTTAGTATCTTAGCAACTTAGTGCTTTAGCAGCTATTTTTTAACAATCAACAAAGGTATCGAAATTTTATGTCTCAATTTGTCTACGGTTGTGCCAAATAAAATATCTTTTAGACCAGTGTGGCCGTGGGTTCCCATTACTAAAATATCAAAATTTCCTTGATTGATTATCTTCGGAATCACGTTATTGGGTTTTCCAAAACCAAGTTCAGTTTTAATCCTGAAGCCTTTCTGCGAAAGCATTTCTTTATATTCTAATAATAATTTTTCATCTATTGTTGTTTCATGATCGTCAACATGAACACCGTACATTAGGGCACCAACGGTTTCAACAACATGTATTAAGGTATATTCAGCATCAATTCCGCCCAGTTCAAAGGCGTTATTTAATGCGGCTTCATCAGCTTTTGAAAAATCGACTGAAATAGCAATGTTTTTCTTGTTGTAAGTTTCTTTTGGAGTGTACTCTAATTTTAAATGATGCGGAGAGTGATTTTCAATATTTGATTTTGCTCTTGCAATAAAAGGTTTGAATACGATGTAAAGCAGTAATCCAAGAAATCCAAAGGCTAAAGGAACAACGGTAATCCAAAGTATTGCAGGATTATTAGAGCTTTCGAGCCAGGAAGTAATTTCATCATAAACCAATTTAGCATTTAATGAAACTATAATTAAAGCAATAATCCAGGCGGCGATTTGTGTGGTTTTTGAAATATGGAAACCTTTCATTTTGGTTTTATCGCTCACAAAATGTATTAACGGAATAATCGCAAATCCCAATTGTAAACTTAAAATAACCTGACTTAAGATCAATAATTTTCCGGTTACGCTTTCTCCATAAATTAAAATCACAACAACAGCAGGAATAATAGCGATTAAACGTGTTATAATTCGGCGAACCCAAGGCTGAATCCGTAAGTTTAAATATCCTTCCATTACAATTTGTCCGGCTAAAGTTCCGGTTACTGTTGAGCTTTGTCCTGCGGCAATCAAAGCAACGGCAAATAAAATGGGCGCCCATTTAGTTCCTAACAAAGGTTCTAAAAACTGATGTGCATCCTGAATTTCGGCAACCTCAAACATTCCGTTTTTGTAAAATGTGGCTGCTGCCAAAATTAAAATGGCTGCATTGACGAAGAAGGCGAGGTTAAGGGCAATTGTTGAATCTATAAAGTTATATTTTAGTGCTTGTTTTATTCCGGCTGGAGTTCTGTCGAATTTTCTGGTTTGTACCAAAGAAGAATGCAGATACAAATTGTGTGGCATTACGGTTGCCCCAATAATTCCGATGGCGATGTATAAAGCAGCTGAACTCGGAATTGAAGGTACCAATCCATAAATCACTTTGTCAAGTTCCGGTTCGGCAAAAATCATTTCAAAAATGAAAGAGAAACCTATAATAGCAACTAATACAATAATAAAAGCTTCCATTTTACGGATTCCTTTATTGATAAGAAACAGCAATAGAAAAGTATCCAAAACAGTAATTAAAACACCTTCAATAAGCGGAATATCAAATAATAAGTTAATTCCGATTGCCATTCCCAAAACCTCTGCTAAATCACATGCAGCAATGGCAATTTCGGCTAAAAAGTATAATATATAATTGATGAATTTTGAATAGGTTTCGCGTGAGGCCTGAGCCAAATCTCGCTGAGTAACAATTCCCAGCCGTGCACTCAAACTTTGCAGCAGCAAAGCCATTAAGTTGCTCATTAACAAAACCCAAAGTAAAGAGTATCCAAACTGGCTACCACCGGCAATATCAGTAGCCCAGTTTCCGGGGTCCATATAACCAACACTAACTAAATATGCGGGACCCAAAAAGGCTAATATTTTACGGAATCCAGTTTTTTTATGTTCTGTAGCAACCGATTGGTTTACTTCATCTAAAGATCTGCTCATTTTAAAACGTTGTTTAAACAAATATAGATAAAAATTATATTTGCACAACAAAATTTTTAGACAAGTCTAAATTGAGATGTTTGAATTTAAACAATTAGGGCATAATCCTGATAGGGTAAAATTTATATTAGTGACTTTGTAATTATGAGGCATAATATAACTTGGTTTTACATTTTCAAGACAAGTTATTTCAAGACACTTTTCACAACTAAAATGGGCATGATTATGAATGTGTACCCTCTGTGCATTATGATGGCATTTGGCATATTTTACTGTTCCGTCAAGGTCAACGATTTTGTGAACAATATCATCGTTAACGAGACGGTCCAGAATTCTGTAAACAGTAACGCGATCACATACATCTCCTATTTGTTTGTAAATTTCGGTGTGAGACAGAGCCGTTTTGGATTTTCCAAAAATCTCTAAAACGGCTGTCTTTGCTGTAGTATTTCTTGCTGTTTTCATTTTTATCTGTCTAAAAATATTTAACGCAACTATATTGCGATAAGTTTTAATGTGTATATTTGCAACAAAATTGCATTAATTAAATTTAAAAAAAATGAAGAATATAACATCATCTTTTTACGATATTTTAGGAATTTCAAGTGCAACAATTTGTTTAATTCATTGCCTTATTTTTCCGCTTCTCACAATCCTTCCTCTAGGCTTAAATGATAATCCTGTTATCGATTTATTTTTTGCTTCAATAGGAATATTCGCGATTTTCAAAATTACGAAAAAATCAAGTCCATTGGTTTCCTCAATTTTGGTTGTTTCAATTAGTTTAATTTGGTGCAGTATTTTGTGTGAGATCTTGTTAGAAATTCATCTGCATCTAATTTATTTTGGAGGAATCGGAATGATTATTGGCCATTTAATAAATTATAGAATGCATAAAAAATAAATCATTAAAACAGAAAACCATGAAAAATAAAAATTTTGAAGTTATAATAATAGGCGGAAGTTACAGCGGTTTATCTGCGGCTATGAGTTTGGGTCGTTCTTTACGTCAGGTTTTAATTATTGACAGTGGCTTACCTTGCAACAGACAAACTCCACATTCGCACAATTTTATTACACAAGATGGTGAAAGTCCTGCTATTATTTCGGAGAAAGCCAAATTACAAGTTGACTTTTATAAAACAGTTCGGTTTTTCAACGGACTTGCCATTGAAGCTGTTAAAACACAAAATGGTTTCGAAATTAAGACTGAATCCGGAGAACTATTCACTTCTAAAAAACTCTTGTTCGCTACAGGTGTAAAGGATGTACTTCCGGAAATCAATGGTTTGGTTGAATGTTGGGGGATTTCAGTATTGCATTGTCCCTATTGTCATGGTTATGAAGTTAAAACTGAGAAAACCGGTATTATCGCTAATGGAGAAATGGCTTTTGAGTATGCAAAACTAATTTCGAACTGGACAAAAGATTTAAGGTTACTAACCAATGGAAAATCAACATTAACATCGGAACAAACTAAGGTTCTTGAAAGACATCAAATCGAAATCATTGAAGACGAAATTGAATCTTTGGAACATGAAAATGGAAATATCAAGCAGGTAATCTTCAAAAAGCAATCAAAAATAACTCTAAAAGCAATTTATTTCAGGTCTCCTTTTGAACAGCATTGTTCTTTACCTGAAGTTTTAGGTTGTACTTTAACAGAACAAGGTTTGATCAAAGTCGATATTATGCAGAAGACGAGTATCCCCGGAGTTTTTGCAAGCGGTGATTGTGTTATCCAGGCGAGATCTGTGGCGATGGCGGTTTCTTCCGGATCATTTGCTGGAGCTTCTATTAATAAAGAACTTATTGAGGAATCATTTGCTTGAAATTTTTTTAGACATATAGAATAATAGTCTTTGTATTCAGTAAAAAGACGTTTCACTTGCATTAAAAAAACATAGTTATGTGTGAAAGCTAGCCATTTTAGTAATCTTTATAACAGAACTAATAAAGCTATTTTTCTATGTGCTTAAACAAAAATCCTAAATATTGATTTAAATTCAATTGATTTTTTTGTTTCTAATTATTGTTTGTCAAATTTAATTTTTAGTTTTGTCTAAATTTAATTTTATAACAATGAAAAATTCAATAGTGATATTGATTCTGTTTATTTTACAATTTTCTTATGCGCAGCAAACCACTACTGTATCTGGCTTTGTTTCTGGAAAAGGAAGAAAAATACATGCCGCGAATGTTCATTTATTAGGAACAAATCAAAAAACAGTGACGGATAGTCTGGGATATTATTTGTTGGAAAATGTTGCTGTTGGAAATTATACAATTCAAATCTCTCAATTGGGTTTTCAAACTTTGAAGAAGAAAATTGAAGTTGTCCAAGATTCTATAAATTCATTTGATTTTGAATTGACAGATAATGATAATCAATTAAATGAAGTGGTGGTTTCCGGAACTTTAAAAGCTGTAAAACGATTAGAAAGTGCTGTTCCAGTTGAGGTTTATTCGCCTGTTTTCTTCAAGAAAAATCCAACTCCGAGTATTTACGAAGCGTTGCAAAATATCAATGGCGTTCGACCACAGCTTAATTGTGGTGTTTGTAATACGGGCGATATTCACATAAATGGCTTGGAGGGACCGTATACTTTGGTTTTAATTGATGGAATGCCCATCGTGAGCAGTCTTTCGACGGTTTACGGATTATCCGGAATTCCGAATTCTTTGGTAGAACGAATTGAGATCGTAAAAGGCCCGGCTTCGTCTTTGTACGGAAGTGAAGCCGTTGGCGGTCTGATCAATATTATCACTAAAAACCCAAAGAATGCGCCGGTTTTTTCTGCGGATTATTTTACAACATCTTATTTTGAAAGTAATCTTGATCTCGGAATGAAGTTTAATACCGGAAAAAAAGCAACTTCAATTTTAGGTATAAATTACTTCAATTACGATCAGGTTATTGATAAAGACCACGATAATTTTACTGATGTGACTTTATCTGAACGTATTTCGGTTTTCAATAAATGGAGTTTTCAGCGAAATAATAATCGATTGTTTACTATCGCAGCACGCGTAATGTATGAAGATCGCTGGGGCGGAGATGTGCGTTGGGAGAAAAAATTCCGCGGAGGCGATGAAATTTACGGTGAAAGCATTTATACCAAAAGAGGAGAATTGATAGGAAGTTATCAATTGCCTTTTGAAGAAAAACTGATGCTTTCGTTCTCCGGAAATGTTCATTATCAGGATAGCCGTTACGGAACAACATCGTATATCGCCAATCAAAAAATAGGTTTTTTGCAATTGACCTGGGATAAAAAATTAGGGCGAAATGATTTTCTTGCCGGAATTGCCAGCCGTTATACCTATTACGATGACAATACAACGGCAACAAAAGAAGCCGAAAGTACCTGGTTGCCGGGAATTTTTGTTCAGGACGAAATAACAGTTTCACCAAAAAGTCAGGTTTTGCTTGGCGCGCGTTACGATTACAACTCGATTCACGGTTCGATTTTTACCCCAAGAGCAGCCTATCGATTTAAGGCAAATGAAAATACTATTTTTAGATTAAACGCCGGAACCGGATTTAGGGTTGTCAATTTATTTACCGAAGATCACGCGGCACTTACAGGTTCTAGAGATGTTGTGATTGCAAATAATTTGAATCCTGAAAAATCAATAAATGCGAATCTCAATTACATTCAAAAAATAAATTTTACAAATGGCACTTTTATCGGAATTGAAACCACGGCTTTTTATACCAGATTCAGCAATAAAATCATATCCGACTATGAAACTGATCCGAACAAAATCATTTATGATAATATCGACGGATATGCCATAAGTCAGGGAATTAGCACCAATGTTGATTTGAATTTCACCAATGGATTAAAGTTTATACTGGGCGCAACGGTTCTGGATAATAAAAATGTTGAAAATGGAGTTTCAGAACAACCTTTTTTGACAGAGAATTTTACAGCAACCTGGAGCATTTCTTATAAAATCGAACCGTGGAATTTACTGCTCGATTACACCGGAAATGTTTACAGTCCAATGAAACTGCCATTGCTGAGCGAATATGATCCCAGAAATCCAAAATCGCCTTGGTACAGTATTCAGAATATTCAGTTTACCTACACGGGATGGAAAGATTTTGAAATTTATGGAGGAATCAAGAATCTTTTGAACTTTACTCCAAAACAAAATAATCCATTTTTGATTTCAAGAGCGAATGACCCTTTTGATAAAAACGTACAGATTTCAGATGGAACCAATGTTGGTATTTATGGAAAAGTAGTGCCTCAAGGGCAGGTTGTTGACACTCCGGATAATCCATACGGATTGACTTTTGACACAACTTATGTTTATGGACAAAATCAGTCGATTCGCGGGTTTTTCGGATTGCGATATAATTTCAGATAAATTTTTAAACACATAGATAAACATAGTTTTTTCTCTTTTTGATTAAGGTTAAAATAAATGACAAAACCATACACATAAGTAACAATCATCTTGTAATGTCGCATTTTAAAATCAGTTGATATGAAGTAATACATGATTTTAAACAGCTATTGACAATATTGGTTATTTTGACTTTACGACTTTTAAACTTTTGACTTACTTAGCTATGTGTTTAAATAACTTTGTTATTCAATTACAAACTCCCAAAAAATGAAAAAACTAATGATACTTATCTTCTTCTTCGGAATAATTTCAACAGGATTCTGTCAGATTAAAAGCATAACTTTTGAAGAAATTGAGGATTTACAGCAAATTCAAAATAGAAATATAATCGTTTTTATTCATACTGATTGGTGTCAGTTTTGCCAACGAATGAAACAAATTGCTTTTAAAAATCAGGAAATTATTCAAAAACTGAATTCAGATTTTTATTTTTTGGATTTGAATGCCGAGGAAAAACGAGATATTATATTTAATAATCAGACTTTTAAATATAAACCATCAGGTAATAATGTTGGTGTTCATGAATTAGCTTTGCAGTTAGGAACAATCAACAACCAAATTGTATATCCGGTTTTGTGTATTTTGAATGAGAAATACGAAATTATTCTACAGTATAACAATTACCTCAGCCCAAAAGATTTTAAACTGCTTTTAGAAAAATTGAAAGAATAAAATTCCTTATTTTTGAGAATGATTTCTTCACAAATAAAACATTTCAACTACATTTTTACAGGATCGGGCTTATCAGCATTGATGACCGTTTATAAAATGGTTTTATCTGGAAAATTTGCTCACCAATCTATTTTGCTTTTAGATGAAAATCAGAAGAAAACTAATGACAGAACCTGGTGTTTTTGGGCAAAAGAAGTAACAATTTGGAATTCTATCATTTCTAAAAAATGGGATTTGGCTCTGTTTGCCAATGAAGATTTCAAGAGAGATTTGGACTTAAATCCTTATCAATACAATCAAATTCGAGGAATTGATTTCTATGATTTTGTTTTTAAAGAAATTTCAAAACATAAGAATATTACTTTTTTAAAAGAGAAAGTAACGGATATCAACGAACTCGAAACCCATGTTTTTGTTGGAACTGAAGAAAACAGATATACCTGCGATAATTTATTCAACAGTATTTACACAAAAGCGACAGTCCAAAATCAAACTAAATATCCGGTTTTACAACAGCATTTTGTAGGTTGGTTTGTAAAATCAGAAAAAGAAATCTTTAATCCGGAAGAAGCTACTTTCATGGATTTTTCTGTTGAACAAAGAGGAAATACGCGTTTTATGTATGTGTTGCCAACTTCCAAAACCGAAGCTTTGGTAGAATATACGTTGTTTTCTGAAAACCTTCTTCCAAAACAAGAATATGAAAATGAGATTCAAATCTACTTAAGAAACTTAGGAGCAGATCAATATGAAATAATTGAAAAGGAACAAGGAAGTATCCCAATGACCTGTTTCCCTTTTTGGAAGAAAAACACCAAAAGAGTTTTGAATATTGGAACAGCAGGAGGATGGACCAAAGCCAGTACGGGTTATACCTTTAGAAACTCGGATAAAAAATCATCTGAATTGATTAAGTTTCTTGAAAATTCGAATTCGCCTAAAATGTCTTTGTTTCATAAAAAAAAACGATTCTGGTTTTACGATTTATTGCTTTTGGATATACTTTACCGCCATAATGAACTGGGAAGTTCCATATTCTCATCCTTATTTAAAAAAGGAAATCCGGCTTTGATCTTTAAGTTTTTAGATGAAGAAACGAGTTTGATAGAAGATTTGAAAGTGATTTTGAAATGCCCAAAAATGCCATTTATAAAAGCATTGTTGCGTGTTTTGATGAAATGAAAACATATTGTTGCACAATCTATTTTAACTTTCGACTTTTATCAATCGAACTATAACAAAACTTTATACTTCAAATTAACTAGTTGCGGGTAAACTTTGTAACTTTGCACAATCAAAGTAAAATTTAAAAATAAAAAAATATGTATCCAGAAGAAATGGTAAAACCAATGCAGGCTGAACTAACAGTTGCAGGTTTTCAAGATTTACATAGTGCTGACGCTGTAGATAACGCTATCAAAGCTGAAGGTACCACTTTAGTAGTTGTAAACTCTGTTTGTGGTTGTGCGGCAAGAAATGCACGTCCGGGAGCAAAAATGAGTTTAGAAGGTGCTAAAAAACCAGACCACTTAATTACAGTTTTTGCTGGTGTTGACAAAGAAGCGGTTGATGCTGCAAGACAGCATATGTTTCCTTTTCCTCCATCATCGCCATCTATGGCTTTGTTCAAAAATGGAGAATTGGTTCACATGTTAGAGCGTCACCACATCGAAGGACGTCCGGCTGAATTGATCGCTGAGAATTTGCAAGATGCATTCAACGAATTTTGCTAATTTCCCAATAAAATAAATACAAAGACTGTCTGTTTAGGCAGTCTTTTTTATTTGAAGCTATTCCGGCTGTCCACTATATCTTTTGCGCCAAACCCGTCACAAAAGGATGTCGTTCCCATCCGGTCTAAAAATCAAGGCAGCACAGACCTTTAGGTTTTCAATGCATTTAAAAACTTAGGAACTCAGAACCTTTGCAGCTTAAGAGCTTTTTCCTAACTTTGCGCTTTCAAAAATAATTTCTAAACTTAAAACTGTTTATAGCATGCAACTGTACAACACTTTGAGCGCAGAAGAAAGAGCCATCATGATCGATGATGCCGGTAAACAACGACTAACGTTGTCTTTCTATGCGTATGCCAAAATTCAAGATCCCAAAAAATTTCGCGACGATTTATTTATAGCCTGGAATAACCTCGATGCTTTAGGTAGAATCTATGTCGCAACCGAAGGAATAAATGCTCAAATGAGTATTCCTGAGGAAAATCTGAAAGCTTTTAGAGCTACTCTTGAAGTGTATGATTTCATGAAGGGCATCCGTTTGAATGAAGCCGTAGAGCATGATGACCATTCCTTTTTAAAATTGACGATTAAAGTTCGTGACAAAATTGTTGCTGACGGTTTAAACGACGAAACTTTTGATGTAACGAATAAAGGCATTCACCTGAAAGCCAAAGAATTTAATGAAATTCTGGAGGATCCCAATACGATTGTAGTTGATTTTAGAAATCACTACGAAAGTGAAGTAGGGCATTTTAAAAATGCGATTACGCCGGATGTTGAAACTTTCAGAGAAAGTTTACCCATAATCAACGAACAGCTTCAAAATCATAAAGAAGATAAAAACCTCGTTATGTATTGTACAGGCGGAATTCGTTGTGAAAAAGCAAGTGCATATTTCAAACATCAGGGTTTCAAAAATGTTTTTCAATTAGAAGGCGGTATCATTAATTACGCCAAACAACTTGAAGAAGAAGGATTGGAAAGCAAATTCATAGGAAAAAACTTTGTGTTTGATAATCGTCTTGGCGAAAGAATTACAGATGATATTATTTCGCAATGCCATCAATGCGGGAAACCTTGCGACAATCATACCAATTGCGAAAATGACGGCTGTCATTTGTTGTTTATTCAATGTGACGAATGTAAAGCTGCAATGGAAAACTGCTGCTCTACAGAATGTCTTGAAATTATTCACATGCCCCTGGTTGATCAGGTTAGGATGAGGGCCGGAAAAGAAGTTGGAAATAAAGTTTTTAGAAAAGGAAAATCAGAAAATTTAAAATTCAAACATTCAGGCGAGCTGCCAAATACTGCTTTGGCGACAACTGATAAACCTGTAGATATTCGTCAAAAAGTAAAGGTAAAGAAAGTACTTCTTGGAAAAGCAGAACATTATTATGTAAAAGCGCAAGTGGGACAGTTCATTATTGAAAATCAGGAGTTGAACATAGGCGATAAAATCTTAATTTCCGGACCAACAACAGGAAATCAGGAATTGATTTTAGAGAAAATGGTTGTCGATGGAGCAAAAACTATTAGCGCTAAGATTGGCGATAAGGTTACTTTTGAGGTTCCGTTTCGTATCCGTTTATCGGATAAATTGTATAAAATTTTAAATTAGCCGATACGTATAAAAAAATAAAATTTTGATATTGATATAATTATACGGTTATAGAAATGAAGATATTTTACAAACCGGATTTGTATCTGTCAAATCCGGTTTTTTTTTAGCTTATTCATCAAAAAAACGGAGTTCGTCAAAATCTTTAATTTCAGATAATTTAATCAATTTACTTCGGGTGATTTTTGTTTCGGTTTTCTCAAAAACTTCCTCTCCATCATCGGCATTTTCGTTTGTATTTACATTAGTTATCTTCTTTCTTGTCAAAAAATTTATGCTGGTTTCAACATTTACAACCGGACCATTATTTCTGCTTGCATCATAACCTATAAGTGCTAAATCACTGTCCTGAAGTCTGAACATATATTGCCAATAGCCATATCTTCCATGTCCATAGTGGATAAAAAGTTTTCCTTTAGTTATTTCAACACTTAAATCTGGTGCAAAATAAACGCCGCCATCTTCATTTTCAGATGAAAAACAATTTTCATTTTTTACAAATAATTCGTAACCATTTTTTTTATTTAAAAGAATGATAATTCCTCTTCGGTTACGGTCTAGTTTACCGCGATATTCATCTGTAATAACGTTGCTTTTATCCGTGCCTTTAATGATTAAAGCGCAGTCTTCTAATCCATCTTTGTTTAGATCGCCATAAATGGTATCGAAAGAGACATAGTTTTTGGGTATAAAATCGGCAATATCTTTTTTGATTTCGATAGTTGATTCTTCAACTTCTGGAATATCTTTCAGTTCTGTGACTTCACTATTCGATTCTTTGTCATTGCTTTTGGAGTCTTTACAGCTAGTAATCATAGACAGCAGAAGAATTGTTCCAGTAATGGTGAAGTATTTCTTGATCATAGTTAATGTTTTTTTAAGTGGATTTTAGGTTTACAATGGATCAAATACAAGTTTTATAAATTTGGGAATAAGAAATAAATATCAGAAAAGACCAATATGATATTTATCTTTGATTTATTTTCTTTAGAAAAACAGCTTTTTCTTTTTTTATCAAAAGCTTTCTGAAATGATTAAGCACCAATTTCCGCATCAATATTATGCTTTTCAGCATATGCTTTTGCAGCATTCTTCAATTTTGTAAACTTGGTATCTATTTCGTTTTGAGTTGTAGTGTCAAAATCTGCTATTGCTTTTTGTATTTGTCCAGGCGAAGCCTTTTCATCCTTCATTTTAGCAATTGGCAAATAACCTTCTTTTTCTTTAGCAATCGCATACGCAAATAGGTCTTTCGATGCCTGAAGAATTTCTCTATTGTCATCATCTTCATTGATTTCTTTAATTCTGTTAAACTGAGTATCTAAATTAGCTATATCAAATTTAAAATAATCATAATAAGAAGATGTAACCATTTTTTTTTGGGTTTCATCATATATCTGAGGTTCAGACTCCAATTTAAAATTGATATCCTTACTGCCAAATCGCGATAACAAATTCGAGTTTAGTGCAGCAATTTCAAAAGTTTTTTCCGGCGAAAGGTTTGTACAGGAAGAAACTACACTTGCGGCGATTAATATTAATACTAAGAAGGATTTATTTAAGGTCTTTTTCATTTTTTAAGTTTGTTTAGTATTTATCCTTTTAAAATTTTATTTTTTTTCATAATTATTTATCAAAGTCTAAATTCTGAATTTTACTTTGAAAAACTATGTTGTAAGATAAAACATTAAAATGAAAAAGATATTTCAGGATAAAAGTATAAAGTACATTTTTATGTGCAGACTAAGTAGAATTCTCTTTTTTTACGAATATGTTTAAAATTTAGGATAAAAGAAGGGAAATTTGAAATGATTTCGATTTAAAAAAGGACAGGCTTTTTATTTAACAGCCCTTTACAATTAATCGGTAAAAAGCAAACTAAAAAAAATACTATCTTTACCGATCAAACGTTTATGAACTTAAGTTGCTTTTTTGCAACACTACATATAGAATTATGGCATGTACAAGTTGTTCAACCTCAGATGGCGGCGCACCAAAAGGTTGTAAAAATAATGGGACTTGCGGCACCGATAGCTGCAATAAATTAACGGTTTTTGACTGGCTTTCAAACATGAGCCCTTCTAATGGAGAAGCAATTTTTGACTGTGTTGAGGTTCGTTTTAAAAATGGACGCAAGGAATTTTTTAGAAATACAGAAAAATTAACTTTAAGTATTGGTGATATTGTAGCAACTGTTGCTTCACCAGGACATGATATCGGGATAGTGACTCTGACAGGCGAATTGGTAAAAATTCAAATGAAGAAAAAAGGGGTTAATCACGAAAGTAACGACGTTCCTAAAATTTACAGAAAAGCTTCGCAAAAAGATATTGATATCTGGTCGGTTGCGCGTGATCGCGAGGAACCAATGAAAGTCCGTGCACGTGAATTAGCGATTCAGCATAAATTAGAAATGAAAATATCTGATATTGAATTTCAGGGAGACGGATCAAAGGCAACATTTTACTACACAGCAAACGATCGTGTGGATTTTAGAATGCTGATTAAGGATTTTGCTAAAGAATTCAGTACGAGAGTCGAAATGAAACAAGTTGGTTTTCGTCAGGAAGCGGCTCGCTTGGGCGGAATCGGTTCTTGCGGTCGTGAACTTTGCTGTTCGACCTGGTTAACCGATTTTAGAAGTGTAAATACTTCAGCAGCACGTTACCAGCAGCTTTCTTTGAATCCTCAAAAATTGGCCGGACAATGTGGAAAATTAAAGTGTTGTCTGAACTATGAGTTAGATACGTACATGGATGCTTTGAAAGACTTTCCGGATTACGACACGAAACTAGTAACCGAAAAAGGAGATGCAATCTGTCAAAAACAAGATATTTTTAAAGGTTTAATGTGGTTTGCCTACACCAATAACTTTGCAAACTGGCATGTTTTGAAAATTGATCAGGTAAAAGAAATTATAGCCGAAAATAAACAAAAAAACAAAGTATCTTCACTTGAAGATTTTGCGATCGAAGTAATGGCCGAGCCTGAAAAAGACTTTAATAATGCAATGGGCCAGGAGAGCTTAACTCGTTTTGATCAGCCTAAAAAGAAGAAAAAACCAAATCGCAAACGCAAAAACACTGAAAATGCAAATGCAATTGTGGCAACTCCAAGCAAACCTCAACAAGCCAACAACAAGAATAAGCCTGTAGGAAACCCGAACAATCAAACCAAACCTAACAATAACAAAAAACCAAATCATTCGAATAAGCCCAAATCGAACGATAATAAACCCTCTGAACCAAGAAAACCTATAATTATTACTAAAAATGAGAATAAAAAATAGCGGAATTCTTATTTTGGCAGCAATACTTCTTTTTTCCTGTGATAAAAAAAGAGTATTTGATGAGTACAAATCTGTTGGCAGTGCGTGGCACAAAGACAGTATTGTAACCTTCGATTTGCCCGTTTTAGATTCCACAAAACGATACAATTTATTTGTAAATTTGAGAGATAACAACAATTATCCGTTCAATAATTTATTTTTAATTGTAGCCATCGAAATGCCAAACGGATTTACAAAAGTAGATACCCTTGAATATCAAATGGCAAATCCTGACGGAACACTTTTAGGTAATGGTTTTTCGGATATTAAGGAAAGTAAATTGTATTTAAAAGAAAACGTAAAGTTTAGAGGTAAATACAAAGTACATATCAAACAGGCTGTCAGGGAATCAGGAAAAATTCCTGGAGTTCAGGAGTTAGAAGGTATTACGGATGTAGGTTTTAGAATAGAACAAAAAGATTAGAAAAATAGTTATGGCTACTAAAAAAAACAATCAAACAAATAGCACAAAGGATATTAAGTATTATCAAAAAAAATTCTGGAGAATTTTTGTTTATGGATTATTGGCTGTTTTAGCATTCTTTTTATTTGCATCATGGGGACTTTTTGGTTCCATGCCTTCTTTTGAAGACTTAGAAAATCCGGATTCTAATCTGGCTACAGAAATTATTTCATCTGATGGAGTTGTAATTGGAAAGTATTTTAAAACAAACCGGTCTCAGTTAAAATATTCAGATTTACCAAAAAACCTGGTAGATGCTCTGGTTGCTACCGAAGATGCTCGTTTTTATGAACATTCAGGAATCGATGGACGCGGGACTTTACGTGCCGCTTTTTCCTTCGGAACCAATGGAGGAGCTAGTACCCTAACACAACAGCTGGCAAAACAGTTATTTCATCGTGGAGGATCAAGCTTTTTACCCTTTAGGATTGTGCAAAAGATAAAAGAATGGATTATTGCTATTCGTCTGGAAAGACAATATACCAAAAATGAAATTTTAGCGATGTATTGCAACATTTATGATTTCGGGAATTATGCTGTAGGAGTAAGTTCGGCAGCTCAAACTTATTTTTCCAAAGAACCTAAAGATTTAACTATAGACGAATCGGCAATATTGGTTGGAATGTTTAATAATTCGTCTCTTTATAATCCGTTGAGAAATCCAGTTGGTGTAAAAAATCGTCGTGATGTGGTATTGGGTCAAATGGTAAAAGCCAAGATGATTACAGAATCTCAAAAAGAGAAATATAAGGCATTACCAATTGCTTTAAAATTCAAATTAGAAAGTCATCGGGAAGGGACAGCAACTTATTTCAGGGAGTATCTTCGTGATTATATGAAAAAATGGATGGCAGATAACAAAAAACCTGATGGTTCGGATTATGATATATATAAAGATGGTCTGAAAATTTATACTACTATCGATTCCAGAATGCAGGCATATGCTGAAGAAGCAGTTTCTGAACATATGAAAAACCTGCAACAGCAATTTTTTATTGAGATGAAAACCAATAAAAATGCTCCTTTCGTAAATATTACCCAAGCAGAAACAGACAGAATCATGATGCAGGCAATGAAGAATTCTGTTCGCTGGGCTCAGATGAAAGAAATGGATAAAAGCGAAGATGATATCATAGCATCGTTTAAAGTAAAAACAAAGATGCGCATCTTTACCTGGAAAGGTGAGCGTGATACTACTATGACACCAATGGATTCCATCCGTTATTACAAACACTTTCTGCAGTCAGGTTTAATGGCGATGGAACCACAAACCGGAGCTATTAAAGCATGGGTTGGAGGAATCAATTATAAATATTTTCAATATGATCACGTAGGGCAGGGAGCAAGGCAGGTAGGTTCTACATTTAAACCTTTTGTTTATGCTACAGCGATTGAGCAATTAAATATGTCTCCTTGTGACTCGATTCTTGACGGTCCGTTTATGATTCGCAAAGGACGCCATCATGTAACAGCAGATTGGGAACCAAGAAATTCTGATAACAGGTATCGTGGAATGGTTACTTTAAAACAAGGTTTGGCAAATTCTATCAATACAGTTTCAGCAAAATTAATTGACAGAACTGGTCCTGAAGCTGTTGTAGAACTCACTAAAAAACTAGGTGTTAAAACGGAAATTCCCGTGCAGCCTTCAATCGCATTGGGAGCTGTAGATATTACGGTTGAAGATATGGTAGCCGCTTACAGTACATTTGCCAATCAGGGAGTATATGTGAAACCTCAGTTTTTAAGCCGTATAGAAAATAAAAGCGGAGAGGTTATTTACGAGCCAATTCCGGAATCACATGATGTATTAAATAAAGATATTGCTTTTGCAGTTATCAAATTATTACAAGGAGTTACCGAAACGGGTTCAGGCGCACGTTTACGTACGCAAGGCGGAGGAAACGGTGACAAGCGTTGGACAGGTTATCCATACAGTTTCAAAAATCCTATCGCAGGTAAAACAGGAACGACACAAAACCAGTCTGATGGTTGGTTTATGGGTATGGTTCCTAATTTGGTAACAGGTGTATGGGTAGGCTGCGAAGACCGTTCAGCACGTTTTAAAAGCCTTACTTACGGTCAGGGTGCAACAGCTGCATTACCTGTTTGGGGTTACTTTATGAAAAAATGTTACGCTGATCCGGCTTTACAGGTTTCAAAATCAGAGTTTGAGCGACCAAAAAATCTTTCTATAAAGGTAGATTGTTATGCTCGTCCAGCGGTTGTAAAAGATACTACAGAAACAGAACAGAATACAGACGAGTTCGAATTGTAATCTGAGCTTTCCCTTAAATATAAAAAATCCTTTTGTGACTTCTAATTCTTAGAAGCATACAAAAGGATTTTTTTTGTATTTGTATATTTTCCTCTGTAAATTAGGAAATTGAAATTTATCTGAATGAATTTTGATTTCTATTATTATATTCTTTACGAAATTGTAATAATATCATCTAAAAATCTTATTTTTATCAAAAGTATACGAAAATAAATACCATTTGTTATGATAACAAAAAAAGTAGACAATGTTCAGGATGCTATTGAAGGAATCGAAAGCAGTATGACGATTATGTTTGGAGGTTTCGGTTTATGCGGAATTCCTGAAAACACAATTGCAGCTTTAGTAACCACAACTATATCAGATTTAACTTGTATTTCGAATAATGCAGGCGTAGATGATTTTGGTTTAGGAATGCTTCTTCAAAAGAGACAAATCAAAAAAATGATTTCTTCGTACGTTGGTGAAAATGCTGAATTCGAACGGCAGATGCTTTCAGGAGAATTAGAAGTTGAGCTGACTCCACAAGGAACTTTGGCTGAACGCTGTCGGGCTGCACAGGCTGGAATTCCAGCTTTCTTTACGCCAGCGGGTTATGGAACTGAGGTTGCCGAAGGAAAAGAAGTTCGTGAATTCAACGGAAAAATGCACATTATGGAAGAAGCTTTCAAAGCCGATTTTGCTATTGTAAAGGCATGGAAAGGAGATGAAGCAGGAAATCTTATTTTTAAGGGAACCGCAAGAAATTTTAACGCCTGTATGGCAGGAGCAGCCAAAATAACCATTGCCGAAGTCGAAGAATTGGTTCCGGTTGGGACTTTAGACCCCAATCAGATTCATATTCCGGGAATTATGGTACAGCGCATTTTTCAGGGCGAGAAATTTGAAAAGCGTATTGAACAGCGAACAGTAAGACAGAGAGCTTAATTAGATAATGATAATTTGTCAATTAGATAATTAATGCTGATCGGAAGTATCATTATCTAATTATCAAATTTTCTAATTGGCACATTCAAAACCCATAGGATGACAAAACTTTTTTATACAATTCTGATTTCATTTTTATCGTTTCAGATTTTTGCTCAAACGACAAACGAACTTCGCGTACAATTAAATCAGATTATTGCCGGAAAGAATGCAACAGTTGGCATTTCTATAAAAAGTATTGAAGATAAAGACACTTTAAGCATTAAAGGAAATTTAAAAGCGCCTTTAATGAGCGTTTTTAAATTTCATATTGCTTTGGCGGTTTTAAACAAAGTTGATAAAGGTAAGCTTTCATTAGACCAAAAATTCTTTATTAAAAAGAAATACTTGCTTCCTGATACCTGGAGTCCAATGAGAGATGATTATCCAGAGGGAAATATAGATTTAACCCTGGATAAATTGCTGCGATATACTGTCTCACATAGCGATAATAACGGATGCGATATACTGCTCAATATAATTGGAGGTACAAAAAAAGTACAAAAATTTATAAAAAAACAAGGAATTAAAGATTTCATCATCAAGGTTAATGAAGAGCAAATGCAATCTTGGGAAAACCTTTATCTAAATACTTCAACTCCATTGGCAACAACTGAATTGCTTGACAAATTTTATAATGGAGAAGTTTTAAAAGAAACTACTACAAAATATTTATACCAAATAATGGTAGAAACGTCAAGAGGACTGACCTGTATGAAAGCCGGACTTCCTGAATACACTGAACTGGCACATCGAACCGGAATTTCAGGAACAAATGATAACAATATGAGGGTTGCAATGAATGATGTTGGCATTGTAAAGCTTTCAAACGGTAAACACTTTATTCTGTCTGTGTATTTAAAAAACATCACAGAAAGTAAAGAGGATACAGAGAAAATAATTGCAGATATTACAAAAGCAACCTGGGATTATTTTACGAAAAAAAATTAGATAATGAGATAATTTGTCAATTAGATAATTAATATTAAGCATAAAGCAAAACATTATCTAATTATCAAATTGACACATTTATAAATTGACACATTAGAAAATATGTTAACAAAAGAAGATATAGCAAAACGAATTGCAAAAGAGGTAAAAGACCGTTATTTCGTAAACTTAGGAATCGGGATTCCGACTTTGGTGGCGAATTATGTAAGAGAAGATATTGCAGTGGAATTTCAAAGTGAAAATGGCGTTCTCGGGATGGGCCCTTTTCCTTTTGCGGGAGAAGAAGATGCGGATATTATCAACGCAGGAAAACAAACGATTACCACACTTCCGGGAGCGAGTTTCTTTGATTCGGCGTTTAGTTTCGGAATGATTCGTAGCCAAAAAGTCGATTTGACTATTCTGGGTGCTATGGAGGTTTCTGAAAACGGTGATATAGCCAACTGGAAAATTCCGGGAAAAATGGTAAAAGGAATGGGAGGCGCAATGGATTTAGTGGCTTCCGCCGAAAATATAATCGTTGCCATGATGCATGTCAACAAAGCGGGAGAATCAAAAATCCTAAAAAAATGCACTTTGCCATTAACGGGCGTAGGCTGTGTTAAAAAAGTCGTAACCGAGCTTGCGGTTCTGGAAGTAACTGAAAGAGGTTTTAAGCTCTTAGAACGCGCGCCAGGCGTTTCTGTCGAACATATAATTGCTTCTACTGAAGCTGATTTGATTATTGATGGTCAGATTCCGGAGATGGGGTTTTAAAGGAATATTCTTTTGCTGAAATCCTTAAATTGGCTAATTCCAAACAAATAATTATTAATGAAAACACTTTTTATTTTAATATCATTTCTATTTCTGACAAATGAAGATGTAATACACCAAGATACACGCTTACAAATTGACAATAATGGAAATATAATTGGTTTGCCTAAACAATTTAATCCTGCAAAATTTGACTGGAATAAGAAAAAATTGAGAATAAATAACAAGGAACTCATTTTCCCAAAATGTATCAATTACTATTTTGAGCAAAAAAAAACTAAACTGAATTTATCAGCTTCTTGGTATCATTCAAAAGATATTATGCCATATTATCTTAATTTTGACATTTCTGATAAATCAATTACAGAAGGGAATACAACTTACAATCCGAAAGTAGAATTGGGGAAAAAATGTTTAACGGAATACAAAAAAGGAATTAAAATTCTGAATTAACGATATCCAATGACTCCTTTTATCAAGTCCATTGATTTGTAACGCCAATCCTTTTGAGTAAAAATAACTGATAGTAATTTTTTCTTGTGTTGTAAATTAGGTTTACATTATAAAAAAACAAAACCGCCAAAATCAGGCGGTTTTAATATTTAAAAAACTTAGAATCTTAGTCCGTCAGTCTACAAATTTTCAAAAAAGTCATTCCCTTTATCATCCGTAATAATAAAAGCAGGGAAATCTTTTACGGTAATTTTTCGAACCGCTTCCATTCCTAATTCTTCAAAATCAACGACTTCAACTTTCAGGATATTGTCCTGAGCCAAGATAGCAGCAGGACCTCCGATAGATCCTAAATAAAATCCTCCGTATTTGTTACAAGCATCAGTAACTTGTTTGGTACGGTTTCCTTTGGCAAGCATAATCATACTTCCGCCATGTTTCTGAAATTCATCCACATAAACGTCCATGCGTCCGGCTGTTGTTGGTCCAAAACTTCCAGAAGCCATTCCTTCTGGCGTTTTTGCTGGCCCTGCGTAATACACAGGATGATTTTTAAAATATTCTGGCATTGGTTTTCCAGCTTCCAGCATTTCCATAATTTTGGCGTGCGCGATATCACGGGCAACAATTACGGTTCCGTTAAGTTTTAAACGGGTTTTGATTGGGTATTGAGTCAGTTTTGCCAGCATATCAGCCATTGGCATATTCAAATCTATTTCAACCGGAGCTTCTAAATGTGGTGCTGTTTCCGGTAAAAATTGTTTTGGGTTTACTTCTAACTGCTCAACGAAGATTCCCTCTTTTGTAATTTTTCCTTTGATATTTCTATCGGCAGAACACGAAACGCCTAATCCAACCGGACAAGACGCGGCGTGGCGAGGCAAACGAATTACACGTACGTCGTGCGTAAAATATTTTCCGCCAAACTGAGCGCCAATAGCACTTTCCTGGCAAATTTGCTGTACTTTTTGTTCCAATTCGATATCCCGGAAAGCCTGACCAGACATGTTTCCGGTAGTAGGCAAGTGATCGTAATATCCTGCAGATGCCTTTTTAACAGCACTTAGATTCGCTTCTGCTGAAGTTCCTCCAATTACCAATGCTAAATGGTAAGGCGGACATGCCGAAGTTCCTAAATCTTTAATTTTGGCACGAACGAAAGCATCCATCGATTTTTCGTTCAGAAGTGATTTTGTTTGTTGATATAAGTAGGTTTTATTGGCAGAACCGCCACCTTTTGCCATGAATAAAAATTCATAAGAAGTTCCTTTTTTAGCATAAATATCAATTTGTGCCGGAAGATTCGAACCTGAATTCTTTTCTTCAAACATCGAAATGGGTACAATCTGAGAATAACGTAAATTACGTTTTTGGTACGTATTGAAAATTCCTTTGCTCAGCCATTCTGCATCATCAACACCGGTAAAAATGCTTTCCCCTTTTTTGGCCATAACGATTGCAGTTCCGGTATCCTGGCAGCTTGGCAATTGTCCTTCGGCAGCAACCGAAGCATTTTGAAGTAAATTGTAAGCCACAAAGCGATCATTGTCTGTTGCTTCAGGATCGTCAAGGATGTTTCTTAGTTTTTGCAAATGTGATGTTCTCAGCATAAACGAAACATCGGTTAAAGCTTCTTCAGCTAATAGTTCTAAACCTTTTGGATCAACACTAAGAACTTCGCGTTCTCCAAATTTTTCAACTTTTACAAAATCAGAAGTAATTTTGCGGTATTGGGTATCATCCTTTAAAATAGGATAGGGATCCTGGTATGTAAAATCAATCATTTCTTTGTTTTTTGGCAAAGTTAAAAATTATTTGCCTAAGAAAGAATTTGAATTACAGGGCATTTTGTTGTTTTGTCTTTAATGCCACTTATTTTACTTCATGAAAATTTCGTAAAGGAATAAAGGAAGAAGAAAATAATAACTGCTACTATAAATCCTAGAATTTCATTATCTTCTGTTACAACTTCGTCCATAGATTTTGTACCTCCATAAGAAATCCATCGGCATAAATTTCCAATTAACAGAAAGATCAATTTTGATATTTGCTTCACATTTTAAAAAAACCAACTCGCCACAAAAATAGCTGTAATAACACAAATAAGGTCAACTAACAACATTGTTGTTAAAGCGTAGCGGGTATTTTTAATATTTACAGAGCCAAAGTAAACCGCAATTACATAAAAAGTACTTTCGGCGCTGCATTGAAAAATACTGCTTAACCTTCCTGTCATCGAATCGGCACCAAAGGTATTCATCGAATCAATTAAAAATCCTCTTGATCCAGCGGAGCTAAATGGTCGCAGCAGCGCAACTGGTAAAGCATCTGTAATTTGTTTATTTACTCCCATATTCGAAAAAACAAACGCCAAAGCATTACTTATAATATCAAATAAACCACTATTTCTAAATAACGAAATAGCCACTAACATTCCCAAAACATACGGAAAAATGGTAACTCCTGTTTTTACGCCATTATTGGCTCCCACAACAAACGAATCAAACGGAGTAGTATTGGCATCGATAAATTTTTTCTCTTGTTTGAAAGAATAAATCAATGTAAAACCAATAATTGCTAATAATATTAGTCCAGATAAATTAGAAGTAAAATAATTTTTCCCAATTAAATCCAAATGATTGATGTACATCAATAAACCAATGATTGCTCCAATTAATGCCATTAGACCAACGACTAAAGAGGCACTTTTAAAGTTAATTTTTTGTTTGATTCCTACGATTAAAAAAGCCGCAATAGAACCAATAAAAGAAGTGATAATGCAAGGCAACATTACATCGGCTGGATTGCTTGAACCAGCGGCTGCACGATACCCAATAATAGAAGTAGCGATTAATGTTAATCCCGAAGCATGTAAACACATAAACATAATTTGTGCATCACTTGCTGTATCTTTGTCGGGATTCAATTCTTGCAAACTTTCCATAGCTTTTAAACCAAAAGGCGTTGCAGCCGAATCTAAACCTAAAAAGTTAGCAGCAAAATTTAATGTCATATACGATATCGAGGGATGATCTTTAGGAATACTTGGAAATACTTTTACAAATACAGGACTTAAAACTTTGGCTAATTTTCCTGAGACACCTGATATAATCAGCAGTTCCATTAATCCACAAAAGAAGGCTAAATAAGCAATAAGCGGAATAATAATATCAATTAAACTACTTTTACAAGTCGCTAATAAACCATCAGATTTTTGTACACCGCTGTAAATTTGTACCGTCTTGTTTTTGTAAACGTAAGTGGTATCAGCATTTGATAAATCACGATTTACAATCATTGTTTTATTTTCTTTCAGTTCAATACTGTCTCTAACAAATGCAGGAACCTGATCGATATATTTTTCAGATATTAAAATAGGATCACCTTTGGCTCCATTCAAAACATAATCAACGGTGTACGTTGTGCCAGAAAATAAACTAACAACCACGAATAAAATGGAAGACACAAAAATTACAAGCCAGAATCTACTTAATACCATAATTTTTTAATTTTTGTAAATGTAACAAATCAATCACAATTTCAAAATTCAATTGCAATGTCAATGAAAGAATTCTCAAGCATAAAAAACGGAATATTGATTTAATGTTTTTTTTGAAATTTTATTTTTCATACATGAATAATTTCATCCTCAATCAATAAATCTTCACGGCGCAAGCGAAGGAAAATCTGCGCTACTGCAATTGTATCTTTTTCGCAATACGTTACAATTCGGTCGATATCTTTTTCTACATAAAAAACATGGGCAACCTGACTTCCGTCAATATCTCCTTTTGGAGAAGGAACGCCTAAAATTTTAGTAAGCAACTTTAAAGAAGTAAAATGTTTGTAGTCGCCAAACTTCCATAATTCTAAAGTATCCAAATGCGGAATTTCCCAAGGTTTTTTACCAAATAGGTTCAGTTTATCCGGAATTGCAATTTGGTTGATAATCATTCGCCGCGCCATAAACGGTATATCAAATTCTTTTGCATTATGTCCGCACAAAAGATGCTGTGGCTGATTAAAATGATTGTTTAGCAGATTGTTAAAGTCTTTCAGAATCTTCTTTTCATCTCCAAAAAAAGAAGTTACTCTAAAATTTCGAATGTCGCCTTTGATTGTAAAATACCCAACCGAGATACAAATGATTTTTCCGAATTCTGCCCAAATTCCGGCACGATCGTAAAATTCTTCCGGAGTGAAATCGTCTTTACGCTGATATTGTGTTTTCAAATCCCAAAGCGATTGCATTTCTGTATCCAGCGAATTAAAATTTTCTTCTTCGGGAACGGTTTCTATGTCAAGGAATAAAATGTTGTTGAGGTTTATTTTTTCAATCATTATTTTATGGACTTCTTAGATTTATACTTAAGATTATTTACAAATATGCGTAAAATTCTTACTATTATTAAATTTATTTTACAAATCTGAAGTTAACACCAAGTTTATCTGCTTTTTGTAAAAATTCTTTAGCTAAATTTTCATCATCTATTTCCAGAATTATCTGAACGTCGTCTAAAAGATTGTCTAAATTAGTTTTAGCTTCTTTTAAATCTATTCCTAACATTTCTTTTTGCAACATTACAAATGAAACTGCTGTTAATCCTTCACTCCAGCTTTCAAAAACTACTTTTGGCATACTTTATTTTAATAGATCTAAGAATATTTATGTTTAAAACAAACTTTGCTGTTTAGTTGGGTTTTCATGTTCTAAAAGCCATTTTTTGCGAGACAATCCACCAGCGTAACCTGTTAAAGATCCATTTGTACCAATAACCCGATGACACGGAATCACAATCCATAATGGATTTTTACCATTGGCCGATGCCACCGCGCGAATCGCTTTGATATCGCCCAGTTTTTTGGTTTGATCCATATAACTAATGGTTTTTCCGTACGGAATTTCTAATAAAGCTTTCCAAACTTTTTGCTGAAATTCTGTGCCTTGCGGATTCAGTTTCAAATCGAAATCAGTTCTTTTTCCTTCGAAATATTCTTCCAGTTGAGAAACGGCTTTTTTTAAAACATCCGGAATTTCTACTGAAACTTCATTTGAGTCTACATCTAAAACGGAAATGACAGCAATACCGCTTTCGTCTCCAGTAATTTTGGTGATTCCTAAAGGCGAGTTGATATAAGCTGTTTCCATAAGTTTTACTGAAAGTTAGCAAAGTTTTTAAACTATATAAGTTATGTAAGTTAATTTAAGTCTTCTCTTTTTTACGAAAAGACAGAAAGGTTTCACGCAAACTATTCAAAGTTTGTTGTTGTTGCATTTTAGTTTAGAGACCACAAAGTTTTGCAGTTTGCTTTTTTATGAACTTATATGGTTTAATATTCGTCCAATTTAAATTTATAGTTTAAATTGTTTTCAATTTTTTCGCTTGAAATAGTCTTTTTGATATTCGATTTTTCTGTACTGAATTTGGGTGAAATCAGGTTTTGCTCTTTTGCTTTTTGTATATAATATGTTGAACGTGATGGATGAAAAGGCGCAACAGCGTTGAAAACTTCATTCCATTTTGATTGATTGATGATCGCTTCGATAATTTCGATACAATCCTTTTGATGAATTAAATTTACCGGAGCATCTGCATTTTCTAAGTTTTCTTTTCCGGATAAAGAAGTTACCGGATGACGGTCTTCACCAATTAATCCGCCAAAACGTAAAATTGTAGTTTCGAAGTTTTTATTTTCTTGCAGAATTGCTTCTGCTAAAAGTAATTGTTTACCGCTTTCGGTTTCTGGATTCGGAATTGTTTCTTCGGTAATGAAATCATTTTCATTACCATAAACAGAAGTTGAGCTGACAAAAAGTACTTTTTTTACGGGTGATTTTTCTATAAATGGAATTAGAATTTGTATTTTTTCTACAAAAACCTTTTGTAATAAATTTGCTGCAGCAGCATTAGTTCCTCGTAATTTGGGCGGAATATCAATAATTAAAATTTCGCTTTCTGCCAAAAAATCAGTTATAGATTCTGAAACACCTGCGATTTCAAGCGTAACTAAAAAAGGATTTATTCCGAAATCTTTCAAAACAGAAAGTTTATTTTCAGAAGTTGTTGATCCCTTGACCGGATGTCCTTTTTCGATTAATTTTTTCGCTAGGGACAAACCCAGCCAGCCACAGCCTAAAATACTTATTTGAGTCATCTATTATGAGTTTCAGAGTTTCAAAGGTACAAAGGGTGAAGCTAACTTATAAGAGTTTTTCTTGGCCTTTGTTATTTTTTCAATTTATTAGATTAATACTCCTCCAATTCAAATTTGTGGTGCTTTATTCTTAAAAAATTGAATTAAATAAATGTTCTACATTCCATATTAAGTAACGAAAGTTATATGAAACCTAAGATATAGTTTCGTTTCAAGTTTGAATATCCTGCTAATAAAAAAAGGGCTAATTTTAAATTCAAATTTGCCCTTTTTTATTTTTAAAAACAAAATTATTCAATTGCAATATTGTTTTCTGTTGCAATTTTCCTGAAAACGTCTTCTTTATTTTCTTTCTTCATTTTTTGATAAATAGCTCCCATTATAGTTTCAGTATCTTTTATATAATCTGATTTATCCGTGGTATAGATTCTATGGGCTTTAAAAATTTGATCCAATGCTTTTTCATCATTGTTTAGGGCAAAATTGCTTTTTCCTGCTCCAAAATAGCCTTCTGCATTATTAGGATCGTATTTTATCAGTTTTTCATAATAGGTAATAGCCGTTTTGTAATCAGTTTTTAAAGAGTAGACCACACCAATATTCATTAATGCAAAATCTCCCTGAGGATAAATATCAAGTGATTTTTTATAATATTTTATGGCGTTATCATAATCATTTAGCTGTCTGTAACACATGGCAATATCATCAAGGGCCAAAACAAACTTTGGGTCTTTTTTTAAGGCCATATGCAGACTCTCAATAGCCAGTTTATAGTTTTGGTCACGCATGAAATCCTTGGCAATAATATAAGAGTTTTGTGCCTGCTCATTTTTTGATTCAGAATAGAATGGGCTCATTTTACTTTCTAATTCTATTTTAGGAACTTTATCGCAGGTCTTTTTTAATTCAGTATTTGAGCTTTCTAAAAGATTTTGAATGCCTTCAACAGTATTTATTGACTCTCTTACTTTTATATCTGTATCGCTTAAAACTACATCAGTCATAGAAGTACTTAAACAGGAAGCGTAAATTTCTTCTGTTATTTCAGTTTTTTTATTTAAACAATCACATGTTTGTTTTGCTATTTTTTCCTGAATAGTCTGAGAAAATCCGAACTGGAAACTGAAAATAATTAAGAGAACCAAGAATGCTTTTTTCATTAATTTATTTTTAGATGATTATTGATTTATGACTTCTTTTTTAATTTTCATTATAGGTTTTAAGCTATCTTTTAACATGTTAAGGCTATCATTTACAGGAGCAGTTTCTAAAGGTTTTAGAGGTGCAGTATATCTTTTTATTTTTTGCTGAATCAAAACTGCATCATTTAAAACAAAAGGTGTCGGCATCATCCAGTCACTTCTCGGTTTGATCTGAAACAGCGGATTTGTCAATAAATCAAACGAACTTTCGATTAGATCCATATCAAGAACAGTTGATCTGTTAATATAGAATTCCAACACAAGAGGTTCGTTGCCCACAACATAATAACATAAAACCTTATTATCATCACGTTCTAAACGATTTCCTTTTTGCCCGGAAGTCGAAACGCCATTGGCTTTAAAATCGTAAAAAGTCATTTTTCTATTGGCAAAAATATCGTAACGATTCACTTTTCTGTTTGGCGTAATTTTTATTTTTAAGTATCTGTTATTCCCAATCACACTGTCTTTAAGAAAAGCAATTGTTGGTTTTGGAATCTCTATTTTAGGCGCAATGGCACTATACGTAAAAGTAGAGTTGTATTTGCTTGCTATTGGTAGTCCATTTAAACCAACTGCCTTTTGGTTTATATTGCCAAGATACGTTTTTGTCCAATCGTCCAGATTTTTATCATAAGTGGTCCAGACTGCAGAATCAGTGTCTGCATTATAAACGTACAATAAACTGTTTGATTTTGCTTTTCCGGGTTCATAGTCTGAATGGTATCCTGCATAAACAAAAAAGCTGATTGCTATGATAAAGAAAAGCATCGTCCAGGCGCCTTTTCTATGAAAGGTTCCAAATATCGGGAGTAATAATCCAAAAAGCAATACGGTAAGGACTGCACTACCGTAAAGAATTTTTAAACCTAAGCCTATTGGAAACATTAGAATAAATGGTGCTACTATTGCTAATGCCGGAATGCTGAATAATAAATTTAAGCCCAGACTATAATGCTGCGTAATGACAAAAGCGCCTAATAAAAATATTCCAAAATAAACCGGAATAATCAGGAATCCGGCGCCAGTTAAGCTGTTAGCTAAAAATAAATTGATGATAATCCAAAGCAACAAAGGTGCTACATAATGATTCATCGTGATTTTTGTTTCTGAAAAATGATGATAAAAAGCAAAACAAATGGCAATGCTAAGTGCTACAAATGCTGCAATATAAGCATGACCATTATAGGTAAAACCATTTAGTAAATCTGAGTATTGAGGATAGATCTCCAGAATAATTTTCCATCCTAAAAAAGTTACCAGTCCTGCAATGATAATAGATCCTAATAAAGGCACAAAACCTTTAAAGATTTCTCTAAAAGTAATAATGCGCTTTACTTTCCCTATAAATATGAAGAAAATTAACAGCCCTAAAGCAATGACTGACATTGGAAAAACCCAGGAAAAAGAATAATTAATAAATCCGAAAGGAATACTAAAATAAACATGGTCTTCTGTAGTTTGAATAGAATTTAAATCAATATTTGAAAAGTATTTTAATAATGGCATGAAGTAACTGCCCTGATGCGCTAATGTAGTTTTGTTTAAATGCTGGATATCATCTTGTTGTGTGTGGTAATTATAATGACCATCAATAAAGGCAAAATTAAATCCCTGAATGTTTCCCTGCTTTCTAAAAACAGTTAAATCAGTATCGTTGGGGAGCATTTTATAAATACTGTACATCAAAGAATTTGAAACCGGATATTTTACCTTTGCTCTCGAAAACTCTCTTACAAGGCCTTCGTTTCCATTGTTGGTTTCCATCAGCATATAACTTGGACCGGAAGAGCCTCTTGCTTCAAAATTTAAAACCAGACCAACATCTTTTGCCCAAGGATGATTGTTAACAAAAAGGGCAGCTCCATTTAAACCTAATTCTTCGGCATCAGAGAAAAGAATTATAATGTCATTTTTGTGCTGTTCTTTAGCATATAAAAAAGCCCGGATTCCTTCAAGAATTGTCGCAACTCCTGAAGCATCATCGCTTGCTCCTTTAGAAAATGAATGTGGAGCGCTGTCATAATGTGAAAGCAATAAAAGGGCCTTTGAACTATCAGTTCCTTTTATGCGGGCCAGAATATTTTTTGATTTCACCAAAAGACCTTTGTCATTAAGGGTAAAACCTTCCTGAATACTGGTTTCTAAACCTATTCGGTTTAATTCCAATTTAAGGTAATTAGCTACTAACTGATGATTTGTTGAGCCGACAAAGTGGGGTTTTTGGGCTATAATCTGAACCTGATTTAGAGCTCTTTCTGTTGAGAATTCAGCAAGGGCTTCTTCGTCTTTAGAAATCCATTGGGGCATCATTGAGGCAAATATGAGAGCCAGGATTACTAAGATACTTAAAAAAGCTAGTATTGAAGTAGGATTTTTTTTCATAATGGTAATGTGTACTAAATTTCTTTTTTTACGAGCATAAAATAATCATTGTCCAAAGACCGATATCCCTGGTCGTATAGGAAATAGTAGGTATTTCCTGTTTTGGTTTGCAAAATATTGGTAAAAAAATCAAAATCAAAGCCTTTGTTTATCAATTTATCACGTGTTGCTTTTGATTTTCCTTCCGAATTTAACTCAGACAAAATTCGGTAATTTTTACGCAATTTATTGTTTACATTGCGCATAAAATTCGTGCTGTCTTTATTTATTTTATTGTTGTAGGCATTTCGACAGCTGTCAGAGCAAAATTTCTTGTCTTCCCGGCCTACAATTTTTTCGGAGCATTCGAGGCATGTTTTCATGAGTTTGTTTTTAAGTTGAAAATAAGGCAACTTTATATGTTTATTTTGAGCGGATTAATTATTTTGTTTGCTAACATCGTTCCTGCTTTCCCCTTTATTTCGGCACTGCGTTACGAGGATGCCGGCTCAAACAAAGTTCACTGAACTCCAATGAAAATGGAAATTAAGTGAAGTAATCAGGGCTAGGTTAATTTTAATGGTTTTTAAAACAAATCCAGCAGCCAAAACAACTCAAAGTGACGTAAGCTTTAGAATTAATTTATTAAATCAAGGATTTATCTTCCTAATTTCATACAAATCATCTCGTCTGTCTTTTAAAATCCTTACACTTCCATGCTCGTGCAATTGTTTCAGTAAATTCAGGTCTACATCAACTATCAAAGTCATTTCGGTATTCGGAGTTGCTTCTGCTTTGATACCATTACTGGGAAATGCAAAATCAGATGGCGTAAAAACGGAGGCTTGTGCATACTGAATATCCATGTTATTTACTTTTGGCAGGTTCCCAACACAGCCCGCAATCGCTACATAACATTCGTTTTCTATGGCACGTGCCTGAGAACAGTGTTTTACACGCGTATAGGCGTTTTGAGTATCGGTTAAAAAGGGTACAAACAAAATATTCATGCCTTCATTAGCCATAATTCTCGAAAGTTCCGGGAATTCGACATCATAACAAATTAAGATTCCAATTTTACCACAGTCGGTATCAAAGGTCTGAAAATGTGATCCACCTTTCATTCCCCAATGCTGTACTTCGTTTGGTGTTACGTGAATTTTGGTATACATTTCGGAAGTTCCGTCTCTTTTGCATAAAAAACCAACGTTATATAAATTCCCATTATCTAAATAGGGCATACTTCCGGTAATAATATTGATGTTGTATGAGATGGCGAATTCCTGGAAACGTTTTCGAATTGGATCTGAATGCCGGGCAAGTTCCCGAATCGCTTCTGCCTCTGATAAATGATTATAATCGGCCATTAAGGGCGCGATAAAAAGTTCCGGAAATAAGGCAAAGTCACTTCCATAACCAGAAACAACGTCTATAAAAAATTCTGCCTGTTCAAAAAATTCTTCAATATTATTAAGAGGGCGCATTTGCCATTGCACAAGTCCTAAACGAATAACGCTTTTTTCCAGATTAATCAGTTTTGGACTTTCGTCATAATAGACATTATTCCATTCTAAAAGAACTGCAAATTCTTTTGACTCTTCATCGCCTTCCAGATAGTTTTTGATAATTCGTAAGACATGAAAGTCATTACTTAACTGAAAAGAAAGCACAGGATCGTGTAATTCTTTGTGTTTTACTTTATCAATGTAATTTTTTGGCGTCATTTTTTTGGAATGCTGCGCGTAATTCGGAATTCGTCCTGCAAAAACGATGGCTTTAAGATTCAATTGCTCGCATAATTCTTTTCGGGCATCATATAAACGTCTTCCCAAACGCAATCCTCGATAATTGGGATGTATAAAAACGTCGATTCCATACAATATTTCTCCGTTTTGATTGTGCGTTGAGAAAGAGTAATCCCCTATAATTTGTCTGTAATTGTGTTTTTTGTCTACTAATTTTTCATCAAGAATTAGCGATAATGCAGAGCCTACAACTTTACCATCAACCAGTATAACCAATTGGCCTTCAGGAAATATAGAAAGTAATTTTTTAATTTCATCGGCTTCCCAGTAAGAGTCGGCCATTTCCGGATAGGATTCAACCATTGAATTTTTCAATTGTTTGTAATCGTCAAATTCTAAATTTCGTAACTCTACCTTGTTGATTTGGGTTTGCATAAACTATGATTTCTCTCAAATATAGTAAAAATATTTCCATTTACAAACGGTTACAAATAGTTACAACCGAAAGTAAATAGTTTGCAACCGAATAATTTTTGAAAGGTATCACATCTTTGCCCTGTTGAATTTGACGAATGAATTCAATTTTATATAAACCTTAAAAATAATATACGCCATGAAAAACAAAGTACAATTAATCGGAAACGTAGGTAATGATCCTGAAATCAAAACATTAGAAAACGGAAAAAAATTAGCGCATTTAAATATTGCAACGAATGATAAATATACGAATGATAAAGGCGAAAAAGTAGAACAAACGGAATGGCACCGTATTACAGCCTGGGGGAAGACAGCAGAAATTATCGAAAAATATGTGGTAAAAGGCAAGGAAATCGCCGTAGAAGGAAAGCTTACTCATAGGAGCTACGATGATAAAAACGGCGAAAAGCGTTATGTAACTGATATTGTTGTAAATGAAATTTTGTTGCTAAGCAAATAACCCCATAATTTGCTATTCGAACCCGACAGTTTCTTAAGATCTGTCGGGTTTATCATTTTAGAAAATTTATAAAACAGATGCACCGTTTACATCTGTCGTAAGCACTTCGCTCATATAATCGAAAAAAGGCCTCATGTTTTTGCAGGTTTCTAAAGCTTTTTCTAAAAAATGATCACTTAAAACTTCTTCATCTGAAAAATGTTTCATAATCAAAAATTGTTTGTAGCGAAGTAAATCGATGGCTTCGTGATGTATATCAAAATCTTTTGGTGCTGTTTTAAGCTGTTCTCCTTGTAAAGTTCCAAAAGTGTTTATAAAAGATTTTGAATTTAGGATTTTTCTAAATGATTCAGCATCATTATCAAATTCGCTTCTTATGCGTTTTAAATCAGCTGCATTTGGTCCCCAAAAGCCACCTGCAAAAAAACTGTTTCCCTGTTCGAGATGAAAATAATAGCCCCCTCGTCTTGCGGCTGTTGCACGGGTAAAGCTACCTCCCCAAAAAGTTTTAAAAGGGGTTTTATCTTTAGAAAAACGAATATCACGATAAATACGGTAAACACTTTTTTTACCTGATGATGTTTCTAAAATATCTGTTTTTGAAAGTTCCTGAAGCAAAGCATCAGCAAAAGTTTCAATATGGTTTAATTCTTTTAAATAGTTTGTTTTATTAGCCTCAAACCAGAACTTGTTATTGTTTTCTTTAAGCTGAAGCAAAAAATCAAGACTGGATTTGGGTATAAGAATTTGGTTTTTCATATATGTTGATCATTATCAGAAAGGTAATTCTATTTAAATTAAAAACCCACCAAATTTCTTGATGGGTTTGTATATTTGTTAAGCTGTTTTTTTGATTAAGTCAAACATAGGACAACGAGTACAACGTTTCTTTTCGCTTTTTTTATATTTCTCACAACAAGAAGACTTGCAATTTTCAAGCTTCTTGATGTTTTCAAGGATATCTTTTTTCTTCTTTTTCTTTTTATCCTTTTTCTTGTCCTTATCTTTCTCTTTCTTGCTCATCCTCTGAATTATAAACAGGACAAATATAAAAGAAAAATATTATTTTTATGTGTTCTAAATAAACTTTAACTTTTCTATTAAGGGTTCATCACAATAGAGCTGTTAACTGTTAGTTGTTGAATATCAATATTAAATAAGTAAAATCCACCTTTATCATCATCAATTAGGTTGCTTTATCATCGATTGAGTTTTAGCTTCTTTTCCAATTTATTCAGACACATACACGTATAAAAAATGTGAGCTGTATCATTTTTTTAAATAATGTGCACATAAAAACAGCAACACATATAGATTAATACTCACTAAATTTAGTAGGACTTAATTTTTTCAAAAGACGCCGGTTGAGAAAGAATAGCCTTATTTATAATTGGGTTTCTTTCCTCATAATTGAATCCGTCTGTAAATTTCCGCATAATATATTTTTTTGAAGCCAGATCATAATAACCCAAAATGTAGTAATCTTTTAGTTTAAGGATATTTTGCAGCGCAACATTTTTATTGATACTTAGATAATAAAAAACATTATCAATTGCCAGAGGTTCTGCTTGCTTTTGATGTACAAATGATAAATCAGAATTGAGCATGGCATCAAAATAAACTATTTTGCTTTCGTATTCTGAATATCCTCCATAGTCATTATCAAAAAAATCTGCAAGCGCATTACTCTGTATGTAATTATAACCTGAAATCTGATATTCTGCAAATCCACCAAAGGATATAAAGGTGTTTTTTTTGTTTTTAAAAGCTGTTATTCCGACGTTTAGACTAGAAAGTTGTTTTAAAAATCTATCAGTGGTTTTAATTTCCTGAGGTTTTTTATCGTTTATCTGTAAAAGCAAAGGGGAGTTTTTGAAACTAATTGTATCTTTTTTTGAAACTTTTACACTTTTAAGCGTTTTGCCAGAATCAAAATCTTTGATTTCAAATAATAGTTCTTCTTTGGCTGCCTTGATTTGCAATAATTTATTGTCGTAAAAAAAAGAATTTGAAGTTCTGGATGATTTTTTAGTGACAGGCTGATTAAAATTTTTCTCTGTAACTTCAGCGTTTGTAAGGTTAAGATCTAAAATTTTGGTTTTGTTTAAACTGTAATCAAATGTCAGCAGAATATGTCCATCTGACAAATACATTTTGGTTTTGTGAATTGTTTTATCTAAGGTATTAAGATTGTCAATCTCCATTTTTTCAATTGGATAATATCGAATTACAGTTTTAAAAGCCAAATTTTGTCCTTTTTCATTCTGAAATTGTATACCCGATAAGTCAAACATTTTTACTTCTGCTTTTCCGTTATTGAATTCATAAAGTACTAAATGCTGTTGATTTTTTTCTTTACAGAGAATGTAAAAATCATTGTTTTTTTGAAAAGTTGTAATAAGAGATTCATTATTTGGCGATAAGTCAAAATTTAAAGCCTTTGTCGTTTTTGTTTCCAGATAATATTTAATGATTCTGATGTTTCTTAAATTGTCTGTTGCCCAATAAAGAAGCGGATTCCCGTCATCGCTTATACTGTAACCAATTAATGATCTGTTTTCTGCAAGTTTTATCGAGTCGGTAAATTGATTGGTAAGGAAAAGAGATTTATTATATTTTAAGATATTGATGTATTTATCATCGGCTGCAAAAACATAAATATCATTGGTTTTTACATCTTCGGCATTGAGGATTTGGCCATTTTCTAAAGGACTGTTCAGGTTTAATGAAAAAGAATTTAATACCGTCTGACTGAATAAGACAGCATTATAAAAGACGCAAAAAATAAGGAATAATTTTTTCATGTGTTTTTACGCTCAAATATTGTTCCGTTTCTGTTTTACTCATTCATAAGTTCTTGAAAAAGGTCTGCAAATTTTCCAACATGCAATCCGTCCATTAAGCCATGATGAACATGGACAGACATTGCCATTGTTTTTTTACCATTATCTAAGGTAATCATTTTTCCAAAAGAAATTTTAGGACAGCTGTCAGGATAGGAATAACTGCGGGCATGTGAAAGAGAAGTGAAATTCAGCCAAGGAATTGCCGAGAAATGAATCACATTATCATCATCAAATGATCGGGTAAAAAGACCGCTTGTATTCTGGATGCGTTCAGTTTCTGCTAAAGCATTTTTTTCAAAAATCGTATAGTCAGGATTATATTCCATTAAAGAAAACCCAAAAGTACCATCTTCGCGACCAATTGTTGCCGAGACATCCACACGATTATTGATGTAAATTTGATCTTCAGAAATTCGATATTTAAAATTTTCAATTGCATTTACAGCAACCAAAGTTTTATGCAGGTAAGAGATAAAAAATGATGTTTTGAGGGTTTTGGCTTTTTGATAGGCTTTCGTACAATCAATTTCTACAGTAGCGCCAAAAAAAGGTTCTTCCATTTTACTGAAATGTGCAAAATGCTCTTTCCTGTTCCAGTTTTCTAAATCTAAAAGGGTTTTCATTATAATAAATTATGGACAACTTCTGTGATTTTTTCGAAAGAACTAAAATGCTCGTGTTCTACTTTATGATTGATTTTTTCATGTTCCCAAGTGGTATGAAACGGAATATGAACAGCGTAACCACCAATTCCTAAAACAGGCAATACATCTGATTTTAAAGAATTTCCGATCATTAAAAATTCGTGTGGCTGAATGTCCAGACGGCCTAATAATTTTTGATAATCAATTTCCTGTTTGTCTGACATTACTTCGATATGATGGAAATAATGACCCAAACCAGATCGGTGTAATTTGCTGTGCTGGTCTTTTAAGTCGCCTTTTGTGGCTACTACCAGTTTATATTTTCCGTGTAATGCTTGCAGTGTATCTTCGATTCCATCTAAAAGTTCGATGGGTTTTTCGAGTAACTCTTTTCCGTATCGGATGATTTTTTCAATAACTTCAATCGGAATAGTATTGTTGGAGATATTCATGGCAGCCTCTATCATCGATAAAATGTATCCTTTGATCCCATAACCGTACAAAGGTAAATTCTCAATTTCGATTTTAAATAATTGTTGCGAAATACCTTGATGCGAAAGATAATCTTCCATTAAAGCACAAAATTTATGTTCGGTTTCCTGAAAGTAAGGTTCGTTAACAAACAAAGTGTCATCTGCATCAAATGCGATTACTTTTAAATCCGGGATTTTATTTTTATGTAACATCTGTTTTTTTCTAAAATGTATTGGTAAAGTTATTTCTTCTTATTGCGATACACAATAATTTAACCTGAAATTTAAGAATATAAAAACAAAGCCAGGAGTTAAATTATAGTAAAAGCAGGATTTTGATTTCTTCATTACTGAATTATAAAATGACATCAAAAGACTTTTATTATGTTTCATTTTATAAAATGAAACCATCTAATGTCTTATAAGAATAATGATTACTTTGTTTAATGGCTAAATTTGAGTCACTTAATAAACTTTTCTCATTGAAGAGTTTCCGTAAAACTCAGTTTTTAATTAATGACTTAAAAAATAAACATTATGTCTAAAAAAATAGTTATCCTTCCCCTGTTTTTATTATTGCTGGTTTCCTGTAAAAAGACAGATACCATTACAACAGCCAATCCTGAAGATAGTACAGCAGTAGTTGCAACAAACTCTGACCCATTACCTAACTGGAATGCGGGAGTCTTGAAAACAGATATCATTGCTTATGTTGAAAAAGTAACAAAAGAAGGAACACCCGATTTTATTCCGGTTGAAAGCAGAATTGCTACTTTTGATAATGATGGTACGCTATGGTCTGAAAAACCTTTGCCTCAGGAATTATTTGCTTTTTATCAGGTAGAAAAAATGGTTAAAGCCAATCCGGAACTAGCAAAAAAACAACCTTATAAAGCAGTGGTCGAAAAAGACAAAGCTTATTTTGAAAAAGGAGGGATGAAAGCAATTTTAGATCTTGTGGGGGCAACACATACCGGAATGACCGAAGATGAATTTGAAGCTTCCATCAAAGCGTTTTTTGCTGAAGCTAAAGTTCCCGGTAAAAATGTTCCTTTAAAGCAAATACGGTATCAGCCTCAATTAGAATTATTAAATTATCTGAGAGCAAATGGTTTTAAAACTTTCATTGTATCAGGTGGAACAGTTGAAGTTATTCGCGGTATCTCTGCCGATTTCTACGGAATCCCTAAAGAACAAGTGGTGGGGACTTCGTTTAAATATAAATATGATCCTAAAAAAAATATGATTATAAGAGAATCTGACTTAAGTCATTTCGATGATAAAGAAGGAAAACCTGTTGCAATACAACTGCATATTGGTCAGCGTCCAGTTTTTGCCTGCGGAAATGAAGGTGCAGAAGGTGATCTGGCCATGCTTAAATTTTCTCAGGGAAATAAATATCCATCTTTTCAGTTAATTGTAAATCATAATGATTCAATTAGAGAATCCTATTATCAGGAAAAATCGAATCTCTCTTTAAGTACCGCTGCACAAAACAAATATCATGTGATGAGTATGAAAGACGATTGGAAAAAGGTTTTTGCCGATTAATTTTAACATCATTCTAAATCAAAATCCCTTCTGTAAAATCTAAACAGAAGGGATTTTTTTATTTTCTGAACAAATATTGAAATGAAATGGGTTTATCATAAAAAGTAATTCGGATTCCAAAAAGCAAAATGATACCTCCAAAAACCATTTGTAAAGTTATTTGTTCTTCTAAAAACAAACTGGCTAAAACTGCAGTAATTACAGCCTGACTCAGTAAACTTAATGAAACTCTGGTCGCCCTCATATTTTGGGTAGCGTAGCTAATAGAAAGCCAGGCACACAATTGACAAATAACCGCCTGAAGAACCAGTACAAACCAGCCAGTGTCTGAAAAACCGGTAAAAGGCTGATTTAAACAGTAGCAAAGAATTCCCAAATAAATACTGGAAGCAATCAGACTAATCGTCATAAACGATAAAACATCAACTTCCGAAAGTACATTTTTGCTGACCAAAAGATAAATCGAATACAGGATTCCGGATAAAACGGCAAACAAAAACGCCTGATCAAAATTCAGTTCCATAAAAAAGCCAAATCCAACCAAAGTCACCATTCCGAATAAAGCAACAACGGTTCCGATCCAGAAATTAGTTGCCGGTTTTGATTTCAAAAACAAAAAAGAACCAATTCCAACCCAAAGCGGTGCCAAATTTGTCAGCAATGAAGCCTGGGTCGCACTCGAATCCTGAATCGCAATATTCCAAACCGCAACATCCGAAGAAAACAAAATGCCACAAAGAATAGCTAAAAGAGTTAGTTTTAGATTTGGAATTTTTAAGTTTTTAGTCAAAAGGACATAAGCCAAAAGCAGAATCACAGCAAATGTCATTCGGTAAAAAGCCGATATCAATCCCGGAGCCAGTTTCAGTTTAATCAATATAGGAAAGATTGAAATACAAAGTATTCCGCAGATTAAGGCTAATCTTGGTTTGGTGAGTTTCATTTGTTTATTATTTGATCGAAATGCAAAATTAGTGTTTTGAAAGTGTTCTTATAAAAAAACTCCCGAATTGCAGAATCGGGAGTTTTATAAATGTAATTGTATTGTTATTATTCCGTAAAACTAAAAATCTGATATTTTTTATTTTTGATATTGTAATTCCCGAGATATAAATTTTTGTCGAACTTAAAAAGTATTAAATCTTTGTATAAATTAGTTTTAAAAAGCAAAAGATTTTCACGGATTTCCTTATTCTCTTCAAGGAAAATTCGAGCTTTTTCAAAAGCAGAAGTTTTCAATTTTTCATCAATATGATTAAAATTGGAATCGAAAAGGCAGTTAGTATAAACTACAAACTTATCCCGGTAAGAAATGAGATTTTCAATAGTATGATGTGTTCCATATGAAATTGGTACCAATCCGCCATTAACCAAACCAATTCCTGTTACACTAGAAGACATTCCCATTACAGATGAAAAATTTTGATGATATCTATCAACGCTGCTTCCTATAGCTGTATAATATGTTCCATTTAAATTATAACAGGATACGCTGGGGAAATTGTGGATCTTGCGAAGAAATTTTTCTGTATTTAGAATCGTTTTTTTATCCTCAATACTGGCATTTTCCTGAAAAAACTCAGAATTATTAAAGTCTATTTCTTTATCATGAAAAACTTTAAATTCCTTTATTTTGTTTCCATCAAAGTCACTAACATTAAAAAATAAAACAAATGAATTCGTTTTAAGCTGCAGAATTTTATTATCAATTAAAAATGAATTTGATCTAAATTCAATTGCTCCATATTCTCCCTTAACAGTTTTCGGTTGTGCAATGTATTTAAGGTTTGGAGTAAAGTCTTGAAGATTAATTCTTAATACATGTGTTCCATTTGAAGTATTATCAATAGTGAAAATAACTTCGTCATGATTATAGGTGTAAATTTTGTATCTTTTAGCACTAAGTGCTAATGATGGCGGGCTGTCATTATCTATAGTTTGAAAAAATGGATCTGCAGATTCATCAGTTAAAACAGTATATAAATCTTTAGGATTATCAAATATATTTTTAAATTCCAAATGAGAAAGATCTACAATTTTTTCATTTAAATTACCATTATTATCTGAAATGTAGAATTTCAATATACTTGTATTCTTAACAATTGTAATTAAATAAAAAGTATTATTAATGGTAAGTTCCTTAACGATTTTTTCTTTTTTTAATTCTAAAGTGATCGGGGTTGTATGGGTCTCTTTATTTGTGAAATTAAAATGCTGAACATTAATTTCTTTTCTGTCTTCAGATGCCCAATAAAGGAAATAATTGCGATCATTCCTGCTATATCCAACAATTTCCTTATACTTTTTTTCTGGTCTTGTTGTCGATAAAGAATCTTTTATGTCAAATTTTTCATCAAATCTAACAGAAGTTATATTTTCTTTATCATTTAAAAACAAAATAACTTCTTTGTCGGTTTCGTTTGTCACCTGAAAATAGTCTCTTTTCTTGTCTAATTTAAGGTCAAATTCCTTTACAATTTCCTGGGAAAAAGAGACCAAACCATTTAAAAATAGAGAAGCAAGTAATATTTTTTTCAACATTATTTCACTGTATTTAGTTTAGGGCGAATATCTTGCTTTTTTAGAAATAAAATATATTTTTAAATAAATTAAATAAAAAAGCGCAAATCAATTAAATGTATAATCGATTCACGCCATTTTATGTACTATAAAACTTTAGTTGACCGTTTCCCCATTCGGTGCATCAGCATCCGGATTAATAAAAACCAATTTTCCTTCAGCATTGGTTGTCATCAAAATCATTCCCTGGCTTTCAACGCCACGTAACGCTCTTGGAGCCAAATTAGCTAAAACTGAAACACGTTTTCCGATAATTTCTTCCGGAGAAAAACTTTCGGCAATTCCGGAAACTATGGTGCGAACATCAATTCCGGTATCTACTTTTAGCACCAGAAGTTTATTCGCTTTTGGCATTTTTTCTGCTTCCAGAATAGTTCCAACACGAATGTCCATTTTAGCGAAATCTTCAAACTGAATTAATTCTTTTTGTGGTTCCGGCTGTTTGCTTTCGGCAAGATTAGCAGTTTTTGTAGCTTCCAATTTGTCTATTTGTTTTTGTATTTCTTCATCTTCTATTTTGGCAAAAAGCAATTCGGCTTCGCTAATTTTATGTCCTGCCGGAATTAAATCTGAATTCTCAGCAATATCATTCCAGCCTAATGTTTTATCAATAATAATGTCTTTTGCATCACGATTTTTCTCTTTAAGAAACTTGCTAAATCCCTCAAAATACTCTTTAAGATCACCTAAATTCAGAATTTTAGACAATTTAGCAGCAGTAAATGGCAAAAATGGTTCAGCTAAAACGCTTAAAGCCGCCGCAATTTGCAGCGCCACATACATCTGCGTTTTTACTCTTTCAGGATTGTCTTTCATGACTTTCCAGGGCTCTTCGTCTGCTAAATATTTATTACCTAAACGAGCCACATTCATCAACTCTCCCAACGCTTCACGGAATCGGTATCGCTCTACTGAACTTGAAATCACAGCCGGATACGCCTTTAATTCTGCTAAAGTTTGTTCGTCAACTTCAGATAATTCATTTGGTTTTGGAACAATACCGTCATAATATTTGTTGGTTAAAACGACAACTCGATTTATGAAATTACCGAAAATCGCAACCAATTCGTTGTTGTTTCTCGCCTGAAAATCTTTCCATGTAAAATCGTTATCCTTAGTTTCTGGAGCGTTTGAGGTTAAGGCATAACGCAAAACGTCTTGTTTCTCCGGAAATTCTTCTAAATATTCGTGCAGCCAAACCGCCCAGTTTTTAGAAGTTGAAAGTTTATTTCCTTCCAGATTCAAAAACTCATTTGCAGGCACATTGTCTGGTAAAATATAGCTTCCTTCAGCTTTCAGCATTGCCGGGAAAATGATACAGTGAAAAACAATGTTGTCTTTCCCGATAAAGTGAACCAGTTTCGTGTGTTCATCTTTCCAATACGGTTCCCAGTCTTTCCCTTCGCGGGCGGCCCATTCTTTTGTAGATGAAATGTACCCGATAGGCGCATCAAACCAAACATATAATTTTTTTCCTACGGCACCTTCAACCGGAACATCAATTCCCCAATCAAGATCACGTGTTACGGCACGGGGTTCTAATCCGCCATCAACCCACGATTTAACTTGACCGTAAACATTCGGTTTCCAATCGTTTTTATGTCCAACCAAAATCCATTCTGTTAGGAAATCAGTATATCTGTCAAGCGGTAAAAACCAGTGTTTTGTTGACTTTAAAATAGGAGTTTCTCCGGTAATCGTCGATTTCGGGTTAATCAAATCCGTAGCATTCAAAGTCGATCCGCATTTTTCGCACTGATCACCGTACGCTTCCGGATTATCACATTTCGGACAAGTTCCTACCACAAAGCGGTCTGCCAAAAACTGATCTGCTTTTGCATCATACAATTGTTCTGTGACTTCTTCAATAAAATCACCCTTATCATACAAAGTCCTAAAAAATTCCTGAGCCGTATCATGATGAATTTTAGCCGAAGTTCTGGAATAATTATCAAACGAAATTCCAAAATCAGCGAATGATTTTCTGATAATTCCGTCATATTTATCAATAACTTCCTGCGGCGTAACGCCTTCTTTTTTGGCTTTCATCGAAATCGCAACGCCATGTTCATCACTTCCGCAAATAAACGCAACATCTTTTCCCTGCAAACGCAAGTATCTCGAATAAATATCGGCTGGCACGTAAACCCCCGCCAAATGCCCAATATGAATAGGTCCGTTGGTGTAAGGCAATGCCGCCGTAATAGTATATCTTTTAGGATTCTGTATCATATGTTGATATTATTGTTTTTCACTTGTCATATGTAATTCGCTAATTAAATTTGGTGTTACTACCCTAATTTTGGTTTCGCTCATTTCATCTTTCAATTTTATTGAGTGCAAAAATAAGCAATAGTATTGAGAGTTTTATGGTTTTTTAAGGAGCTATTTCCAGCTATCCGTTACAATCTTTTGTGGCGAACCCCGCCACAAAAGGATTTTCACTTCTATCTGGGCTAAGAAACCTGTTTTCATAAGAGCGTTTTTGTTACAGTTTGTTCATTTCGATTGGACATGTAATTCGACAAAAATTAACAAATTTAAGTACGGAGTTTGTGGTGTGATTTCTCCTTCCGTCAAATGGACAAGATCGTGGGAATGGCGATTAAAATAGAACCAATTTAAACTAGCGCTGAAGACATAAAAACTATTAAAAAGTGCAATATATTTTGCAACCTTTGCACCAGAAAAACAAACAATCTTATGAGCAAGACAAAACTTATCATCAATAAAAACGGGTCAATCAAAATCGAAGGTGATTTTGAAATCATGGATCAGGACGGAACAATTTACGGACTACAAGGAAGACAAGCTTTAGGGCTTTGTCGTTGCGGACAATCGGCAAACAAGCCTTTTTGCGATGGTGCACACCGAAATACTTTTGAATGCGAAGCAAAAGCATTTGATTTACCGCCAATGAAAACCAAGTAAGAAATTTTTTTCTTAATAAGATTTAAAGCTGCATTTTTTAGTGCAGCTTTTTTTTGATTCGTGATTTTTAATTATAAATTCAACAACCTCTTTAAAGTATTCTTTCAAATTTCTGAAAGGATGTTCACCTGGATGCCAATTTGAAAATTTCCAGTATTTTCAGTCTTCGTTTTTTGATTCTGGAGGCAGTAATAAAAAACATTGTTCTTCTTCAATGCCTGCAACCAGTATCGCATTTTGTAATTCTGGTAAATAACAATAAGCTTCGATTGCAAAAGCTTCGATGTTTTTTAAGAAATCAATATTTTTGATATTTTCAAAACGTGGTTCTATCTCATTTGGTGCAGAAAAACCATTAGTTATCTTTATAAACTCAATGTAATATTTGGTAATTTTATACCGAGCTTGTTTTCAGTTTCACTTATTTGTTTTTCAGTTGCAGGAATAATTCCTAACCAATTATTTTCAATTTGCTCTGGTGTGAAATTGAAATCCTCATACTTAATTGCCTTTTCAGAAATACTAATTAGTAATTTTTTCATCATTGTTTTATAAATAGAGCTCACCTTTCATCGTAATAATCGAAGAGCCGCCCACCAAAATATCATTTTCCCGATTCATAACTTCAATCAGCGAAGGCTGGTTTAATTTGACGCCCTGCAAAATCTTATATTCGGTATTGGGTTTAGTAAACTTTTTTTGAGTTAAAAAGCCAATTAATGACCCCGCAGCTGTTCCTGTGGCCGGATCCTCATATATTCCAATTATCGGATTGAAAAATCGGGCTTCGGCAATATTTCCCTGATTTTGATCTGAAATTGTAAAGCAATAAAATCCTTCAAACTTATATTCTTTTGAAATTTCAATCAAAAGCTGATTGTCAGGAACACAGTCATTAAGTATCTGACTACTTTTTATAGGAACCATCGTGTGGGCAACTTCTGTTTTAACAATTGTCGGTACAAAATCATTGCTGTCTAAATCTTCCATTTTCAATCCCAGCGCCACAGCCAGTTTATAAGTGGGAATTTCGGCAATCACTATCGCTGGTTTTTGATGCATTTGTACGACAGGATATTGGGTTACCGGATCAAAACTTACGGTTACCGGAATTGGGGAATGCTTCATGATAACAAAACGATTGTGTTCCTGTTGCTCCTCAAAAACGGGTATTTTTTTTAGTAAAGCACCGCAGACAGCTCCAAGTAAATTATGTCCTGCTCCGTCAATTTCAATTCCCGTAGGGGTAAACGAACGAACATTTAATGCCTTTTCTGTTTTAGAATAATAAATGAAAGAAGTTTCAGAATAACCAAATTCTTTAGAAATATTCTGGTAAGTTTCTAAGTCTAAATTGCCATCAGTAAAAACAACTGAAAGTGGATTTCCTTTATAGCTTTCGTTTGAAAACACATCTAAAACGTAATATTTCAGTACTTTTCTTTCCCTCATTGAAACTTTTTTTGAATTTAATAAAAGTACTATTTATTAAGGTTTAATCAAAGGCAAATAAGTTCTGGTTGATAGCATTTGATTTTGGTTAATCATTCAGTCCTTTTCCGATAAGAATTTTCGGTATTGATTTTTCAACTCTTGATTCTCTTGTTTTAGATTGTTTGGGTGCAGAAAAAAATAATTTATAAGCTTTCTGTCGTCCGGGTGTCAGGGCTTCAAAGGCAGTTTTTAAATCCGGATTATCATCTAATTTTTTTTGAAATTCTGCTGCAGTTTCAAAATCTTCGGTTTTTTTGAATTCGAATTTCACGCCTGCTTTTTCGACTTCGACAGCCTGATAAATATACTTTTTCAAAACAGGTTCCAGTTTGATTATCTGATGTAGATTTTTAAATCTAATTTGTCGGGCTAACTGTACATTTGCCGATTGTTGTATTAAAACGGCCTCAGTGTCTTTTAATAAAGCACCTTTGAAGAACAAAAGCGCACAATATTCTTTAAAATCATGAATTAAAACGATGTTGTTTTTTTGATAAGTGTAGCATGGAGTTCCCCACTTTAATTCTTCTGTAAGCTGACAGTCCAGAATAATTGTTCTTAATTTCCTGGTTTCTTTTTGCCACTTTTCGTTTTGGCTAAAATAAAAATCAACTTTAGTATTATTCATTTTATTCTTAATTTAATAGCCTTTAAAAGTTTGACTTACGTGCAAATACTTATGTAAGAAATAATATCTATAAAAACAAAAATACGAATAAATTAGAAATGGTTTTGAATGTCTTTTACTGGAATATAAAAATGGTGTTCCAATTGAATAACTTCACCGGTTACAATAAGAAATTTTCGATACAGCTATATCTGTCTTGAAGTCACCGATAATCAATTTTACATCACCAGATCTTATATTCGGGAGCATTATTAAAAACGACTATTCATCCAATTAATTCGGGCGTTTTTGAATTCTTTATAATGGTGGTTCGTCGACCATGATAAATGAAATAAAAAGAATATGGAAATAATAAAGGCAGAATAGCTTTTCCTGTAAAATACTAATTACGTTTAATTATGTAAGCAGTTATTTCAATTATATAAAATAAAATAGCTGCAACACTGTAATTTTAAAATCATTAAAATATAAAGATGATTTAATAAAATAAAATTATGGAAAATTTAATTAATCAAGAAAATCTTGAGGACATCAGAGAACTTATTGAAAGTAAAATTGCCGATGTGCCGGGCAGTTATATACTCATAGGAGCAATCGGTTCCTTGCTTTTGTCATCTTACCTTTCTAAAACAGGCAAAAAACAGGCTGCATCTGTTATTGGAAAATTAGCTGTTCCCATAATAGGAATCGGACTTGCCAAATACAAGGATGTGATAAAGTCAGAGATAGAAAATCAGTTGGAAGCTGCTCAATAAGTCTTAATAATTTAAAAAGCTGCTTTGTTTGAGTTCTAACTTTTTAAAAAAGCCTGTAAATTTTGTATTTGCAGGTTTTTTATTCAAATTAATTACGTTTGGCAATATTTTGTTGTCTAAATTCATTTAGACTTTATTTTATTATTATCCCCTGACTCAAACATTTTTTAAATTGGTTTCATCACCACTTTTTACGCCAGTTTGCCGGTAATTCTTCCTGTTATATAAGTCCACCTGCAAGATGTTAAGTATAGTGAGTGTTTGCAGGTGCTTAAGAACATTTATAATAGTTCGGGTTGTCTTTTCGACAAGAGTTAATAATGCTTTCTATTTTTATAGTATAAATAATCTACTTATGAAAACGTGAGCTTTAGGGATAGCAGGAGATAACCCGCAGGCTGGCGAAGGAAGTGCGAGGACTTGGAGCGAATAGCCCGACCCTGAGGGAACGCCAAAAAATAGTTTCTCGAAATTGTCTTTTTGTAAGGAATAACTATATATTTGGGATATATAAATTAAAGCCAAATCAAATGAAAATTTTAAAGAAAGTTATGTTTTTAGCTATTGCAGTTTTTGCATTAGCTTTGTCGTCTTGCAGTAGTAATGATTCAGATGAGAATCAAACGGAGACAGATTATATTAAATTTAAATACAAAGGCACTACTTATACTTTTGATTCCGGATATCAGAGTTCTTTGACTTTAGATGTAATAGGTTCTGAAGGGATAGATAATACATACAAACAAATTACATTATGGATGCCGTTAGATGCTTCAGTTGGAAGTCATCCTGTTGTTTATGATTTATCAAATTTGACAACGACTTATCAGGCAAGTTTTACTTTCATGGGTACTGATAATACTTTTAACGCAACATCAGGGACAATTAAAATTACGGCTAATAATAATGAAAGAATTGAAGGAACATTTAATTTTTCCGGTATTATGAATGGACAAGCTGTTGAGGTTACCGATGGAAAGTTTAGTATATCTCAGTTTTAAAAAATAAGTATTACAATAATTTAAACAGTAGTAAGCAAAAGTTTACTACTGTTTTTTTATGAACTATTTTTGGTTTTAATATCGGTTGAACTTGTAATCCTTTCTTAGCATCAGTTTCTTATATTTGCAAACGCAATTAAAGAAGAGTGAAAATCATGGCAAAAGGACCCGAAAAAAATAACAAAAACAAGGCTTTGCATACCAAATTGCTAAATCGGAAAAAAGCGAAACTTCGAGAAGAAAAAACAGAACGCGCTTTGCGTTTGAAAGCATTGGTTGCAAAAATCAATGAACAGCAGAAGAACGAAGGTCGTGCTATATAAATCAGATTGTATTTCGTTTCTGTTTTAATTTAGCCGAAATTTGCAAAATAATCCCAAAACAAAAATCAAAATGGAGGAATTTGGTAGAATAATAGTTTCTGAAACGGCAGTGAACAGTGAAAATCTTCAGGATGTTATTCACTCAAATATTTCGGTAATTAATTTAATGCGTGAAGAGGGTGTCGACGACGAGTTCATTCATGAAGATGCTTTGATGAGTTATTATCTTGATTATTACTGGTCGCAATACGCTGAAGGAAATTTTGCTCAATTCGTTTATAAATCGGGTTGGAATAGAGAACTGAACGAACTTATAGAAGAAGGTTTGGCACTGATTGGTGCCGAAAAACATTTAGAATTGTTTCAACAGCAAAGCAAAAAAGTCAGATTGATGAGCAGTGTAAAACTGAATAAATTTGTAAGCGGAAAATTTGAAGGAGTGAATCCGGTTCGCGATTCTTTAAATAATGATACTTTTTATGAACTTGAAGAAAATCTGATTACTTTGAATGCTAATTTCCTTAAAAACCATCCTGATTTTGAAGTGCTTTCTGTAGATGATATGTTTGCAACTTTGGAGCAATATGTGGGGCATGAGATTAAGCGTGCTTAATGTTTTTTTGTTTAACAGAGATTCACGAAGTTTTTCGCGGATTCGAAAAAGAGTTTTTGAAATAACTTTGTGAATCTCTGTGAAATAATTATATTCTCAATCGCTTGTTTTCCAAATAATTGAATTAACTTTATTTCTTTATAAGATATATTTAATTTTATGGAAGAATTTGCACATATTAAATCCATTATCGGTATTATTCTCGGTTTAAGTTTAACACATCTTATTAAGGGATCGGTTATTTTTATTCAGCATCCAGGACGAAAGAAAATCTATTTTGTACACTCGCTTTGGGTATTTTATGTTTTTTTGCTGATTATACATTTTTGGTGGTGGGAGTTTAATCTCAAACTGATAACCGAATGGTATTTTATCGATTACTTTTTTATAATCTGTTATATACTGATCTACTATTTGTTATGTGCTATTCTTTATCCGGACGATTTAGCAGATTATACAGGATATAAGGATTATTTTTATTCTCGTAAAAACTGGTTTTTTGCTATTCTGGCAGTAAGTTTTATCGCTGATGTGATTGATACAGCAATTAAAGGTGGCGATTATTTTTTATACAATCAAACAGAATATTATGTTCGAATTATCAGTCATGTTTTACTTTGTTTAGTTGCGATAAAATTTCATAACAAATTTTTTCATACAGTCTTGGCTATTTTTTTCATTGTATATGAGCTTTCTTATATTTTAAGATTGTTTAATATTGAATAAAGACAGATTATGTATTTTTAAAATCTAAATTAATTGTCCTCAAGATGAAAAATAAAAAACTGCAATTGTTTTTCTTGTTTCTTATTTTTTTGAATAAAGGGTTTTCTCAAAACAAAATCAATCTTTTTTCAGAGATCAACTACAATTCGATTCCACAAGTTTCATTGAATGATTATAAATCGGTTCAGGAACGTAATTCTCTTTATCAGAATCCCAATATTGCTTTGGGAATCGGTATTTCAGGTGGGGGATCGAGAGCACAGTTTTTTAGTATGGGTGTGCTTTTGGGACTTGAAGAAATTGAAGAAGGTTATGCACACCGTAATTTTCTAAATGAGACTGATTATTTCTCTACCGTTTCGGGAGGCTGTTATTCTGCCGGTTATTATTTAACAATTCTTAAAAATATATTGTATAAGGAAAATTGTTCGTTTAATGAATTTTACTTTTCTAAAGCCGATGCTTATAAGGATTATGTACATAAATCGACCACGATTTTATCTCTTCTGAATAATAGCAGGAATGAAAAAGGAGACAAAATATCTATGACCCAGCGATTAGATTTGGAGGTTTTGCAGTATGATATTTCTAATCCCGAAAATCCGGGCAAGTTTAAAACTCAAATGCTTTTGTCTGATTTTTTTGTTTCTAAAGAAAGTACAAACACACCATATTTACCCATGATGGTCGCTAATGGCACTGCATACAACAACGGAGAACGTTTTCCGTTCATGCCGCACATTATAAAAAATCTGAATTTAAATGCATCATTGGCGCCCAACAAAGCCCCCATCTCATTAAACGGTGATGAAATAAACGACGGCTATGATTTTCCGCTTACGTATTGCATTACGGCGAGTTCTGCTTTTCCGGGCGTACTTCCAAAAGTGAAATTCGGAGTTAAAAACCATGAAAAAATATTGTGTATTATTGATGGCGGTGCTTCTGATAATATGGGTTATAAGACTTTAATAGAATTGCTTTACAATGATTCGAAAGTAGATAATAAAAATAAAAAAGCACTTTTTATTGATTGTCTGGGACAAGGAAAAAAAGAACCTTACATTAACGATGAAAAAATAAAATTGATAACCTTATTGGAAACGGCATCTTTATATACGGTTCAAACCCGATATATGACTTTTGAAAGAGATGTTGAAAATTTGCTGGAACGTTACAAAATACCGGTTTCAAATTATCAGGTTATTGGTTTTACTACTTTACGTGATTATTTGCTAAAGCAGAAAAAAGACCAATCGTATGAAAAAAAAGTTACAGAACTAAAAAATACTGATGATGAATATGGAAATTGGCTGAAGTTTCATGATAATTTTAAAGAGAATCTAATTAATCAGTTTGGAGAACTTAGTTTTAGAAAAGACAAGTATGGGGAAATAATTTTATCTACATTGAAACGGGATAGATTTAGTAAATTAAATGCTGAAGATATTTTAATTTTATATGAATTCTCTTCACATGTAGAGACAAAATTAAAAATAAATCCTGAAGAAAGAGAAATGCTATTGCTGGCAGGGCGTCTGGCGACTTTTTTAAAAGCCAATGAATTAAAAGAATTGTTGACAGAGCATAAGTAGTTTAAAAAAAGATATTTATCAGATTTTATTTAAAATGCTTAGTAAGAATGTTTTATATTTGAAAGCCCCCTAACAATAAAATCAAAAAACAATGAAAATTAAAACCTACTTAATTATCATCGGTACTTTTCTGTTCTTCAGCTCCTGCGATAAAAATAAAAAGAAAGTCATTGATGGAAAAGAAACTCGTTTATCAGAACACTTTCATGCTGAAGATCTTAAACCAAAACACGTCAAAAAACTTATTTTTAAAGACAATGAAGATATAGTATTATCTGATGAATTGGATTTGGATCTCTTAAAAAAGGTAACCTTAAATTTGAATATCAGGTATTCTGACTTAAAAATGCAAGAGACGACTTCTGTTAATTATATGGATGAGATTGCATTTTTTGTCATCACTTATCTGGTCAATACGGAGGAACAAGGGAAAGAAGCAGAAGAGAATGATCTTGGGGATTATTTCGAAAGGAAATACCTTTTTGTCAATAAAGCAGACGGCAAAATCATAGATCAGGAAACCGATTTTAATTTGAGCTATAATGAAAATGAAGGGATGCATTTTTCGAAAACCTATATTCTTAAAAATCTAATGCAGCTAAACGATAATACGTCAGGCGTTGCGTTTTATACCAAAGAAAGTTCAGGAAGCCGGGTTGCTTTATATTCGCAGCAAAAATTTACAATAATTGCATTGGTAAATAATAAAATTAAAAAACTCTTATACGAATATCCAATCAGAAAGACCCAGGGAGATTCAAATGGCAGAGGCTCTTTTGAAATGGAAACCTTAGAGACCGGTCTGATCATTTCTGATGAGGAAACAAATGGTTTTTTGGATTTAATCGTTTCAAAAAACTTTGTATACGAAGTTGTGGTTGAAGGAGATTCAGAAGAAGAAACAGAAAAACAGCGTAGTCTGAAAGTTAAAAAAGAATCGGAAAGAATAAAATATAACGGTAAAACGTATGTGTTTAAAAAAGATGACAGATATAGATTTCTGGATTATAATTAAATATAAATTTAAGAACCATCATTTACGCATTGTTTGATAGTGCTTTTATGTCTTTTTGAGAAACAGAATTGATCTTTCCTAAGGAAAAAAATCGGTAATGTCTGTGCAGCTTTCGCGCAACTCTGCGCAACAACCTTCAGAATATACTTTCCTTTAAAACTTTGTCGTAATCTTAGGAAACATTTCCTTAAATTTGCTTCCGTTATAAAGATACAATAGTATAAAAACCAAGCTATGTTACAAATCGCATTTATTAGAGAAAATCAGGAAAAAGTAATCAAGGCTTTAGCAAAACGAAATATCGATGCTAAAAGCGTTGTGGAAGAAGTGGTGCAACTAGACGAAAACCGTCGCGCAACTCAGGCAGAATTAGACAATACTTTAGCTGAATCTAATAAATTATCCAAGGATATCGGCGAATTAATGAAAGCAGGTGAGAAATCGAAAGCCGCAATCTTAAAAGAAAAAACCGTTTCATTAAAAGAAAAAAGCAAAGAATTAGGCGAAAAAGCAGAAGCTTTGGCAACAGAATTGACCAATAAACTATATACATTACCCAATCTTCCGGCAGATATTGTTCCTGAAGGAAAAACACCTGAAGAAAACCTAAATGTTTTTGAAGAAGGAGAAATTCCGGTTTTACACGAAGGCGCACAGCCTCACTGGGAGTTGGTAAAAAAATACGATATCATCGATTTTGAATTGGGTGTAAAAATCACAGGTGCAGGATTTCCGGTTTATAAAGGAAAAGGTGCTCGTTTACAGCGCGCTTTGATCAATTACTTTTTAGACAAAAATACAGCTGCAGGATATAATGAAGTTCAGGTGCCGCATTTGGTAAACGAAGCTTCTGGTTATGGAACAGGGCAATTGCCGGATAAAGAAGGGCAAATGTACCATTCGACAATTGATGATTTATATTTGATTCCGACTGCTGAGGTTCCGGTTACGAATTTATTTCGCGATGTACTTTTGACAGAAACAGAATTGCCGGTTTTATACACAGCTTATACTCCATGTTTCCGTCGTGAAGCAGGTTCTTACGGAGCGCACGTTCGCGGATTAAACCGTTTACACCAATTTGACAAGGTGGAAATTGTAAGAGTTGAACATCCGGATAAGTCTTATGAAGCGCTTGACGGAATGGTAGAGCACGTAAAAAACATTTTGCAGGAATTGAAATTACCTTACAGAATTTTACGTTTGTGTGGTGGTGACATGGGTTTTACATCAGCTTTGACTTATGATTTTGAAGTGTTTTCTACAGCGCAGGATCGTTGGTTAGAAATTAGTTCAGTGTCTAATTTTGAAACTTTCCAGGCAAATCGTCTGAAATTACGTTTCAAAGACAAAGACGGAAAAAACCAACTGGCTCATACGCTTAATGGTAGTTCATTGGCGTTGCCAAGAGTTTTGGCCGGAATTTTAGAAAATTGCCAAACTCCGGAAGGAATCGTAATTCCAGAAGTTTTACGCCCTTACTGCGGATTTGATATTATAAATTAAATTTACAGAGTTCTATAATCAAACCTAACACGTTTTATAACCTGTTAGGTTTTCTTAATTTTAATAAAGAATCAAAAAAACAGAAAGAGAGATGAATGGAGTTTTAAATTGGAATGTTGATCCTGTAATTGTAATGATAACAGATAGTTTTCCTTTAAAATATTATGGAGCTCTCTTTGCCTGTGGATTATTATTGGGTTATTATATTGTTCGAAATATTTATAAAAAAGAAAATGTATCATTAGAAAATCTCGATACTTTACTTATCTATGTTATTGTCGGGACAATTTTGGGAGCGAGATTAGGACATTGTTTGTTTTATGAACCGGCTTATTTTTTTGAACATCCGATAGAAATTCTTTTACCTATTCAGAAGATTAACGGGGCCTATGCATTTGTTGGGTTTCAAGGTTTGGCAAGTCATGGTGGAACAATAGGTGTTCTGATTGCAATGATTTTATATTGCAGGAAATACAAAGTAAAGTTTTTTTGGCTTTTAGACAGGATGGCGATTGGAGTTCCTGTTACAGGTGCTTTCATCAGATTTGGAAATTTTATGAATTCTGAAATTTATGGCAAGCCTACTGATGGAAGTTGGGGAGTAGTTTTTCAAAGAGATGATCTGATTAGGCGGCATCCAACACAATTGTATGAAGCATTTGCTTATTTGTTGATTTGTGGAATTTTGCTTTGTATGTATAAATGGGAATCAATTAGAAAGGCCAATGGATTAATTTTTGGATCATTCCTGACAATGTTGTTTTTAGCTCGATTTATCATTGAATTTTTTAAGGAAAATCAAGAAAGTTTTGAGAATGATATGATGATTAATATGGGGCAGATATTGAGTATTCCATTTATTTTAATTGGATTGGTTTTGGTTGTCTGGAAATTGAAAACAAGAAAAGAATACATTGAAATTTGATCATGCCTGAGTTTAGTTTTAGATTACTGAACACAACAACTTAAAAAATTGAAATATGAAAAACATCTTTATCTATATCGTTTTGTTGTGGTCAGTTTTTGCATTTTCTCAAAATGAACAGCTCGCTCAATATTACTACGACAAAGGCGATTTCGAAAAAGCAAAAATCAGTTACGAAGAACTTTTGAAAAGTGCGCCATCTAATACTCAGTATTTTTTAAGAACCGTTGATTGTTATCAGCAGCTGCAGCAATTCGCTATAGCCGAGAAAGCAATTCAGGAACGCTATAACAGATACAAACAAGGTGTTTTTTTGGTTGAATTGGGTTATAATTTTCAGCTTCAAAAGAATGAGGCAAAAGCCAAAAATTATTACGATCAGGCCATCGAAAAAATCAAAATCAATGCAAATGATGTTTATGGAATAGGGAATTCTTTCGAGAAAAAAGTATTGTTGGAATATGCTTTAAAAGCCTATCAGACTGCAATGCAGGTACAGCCGAACTACAATTTTAATTTCCAGATTGGAATGTTGTATGGTCAGTTGGGTAAGACCGATTTGATGATTGATCTTTTGCTGACAGAATCATTTCAAAATCCACAGAATTCTAATCTGATCCAGACCCAATTATCTCGTTTTATGCAGGGAGAAACAGATAATACTGCTTTCAAGGATGCTATGCGCAAAGCTTTAATTCTGAAAACCCAAAAAGATCAGGATGTGTTCTGGAATCATTATCTGAGTTGGTTTTATGTACAGCAGAAAGAATTTGGAAAAGCTTTTATTCAGGAAAAAGCCATTTACAAACGTGAACCGGAATCTTTGATGAGTATTGTCAATTTAAGTCAGTTTGCACTGAATGAAGATGACACAGAAACAGCTTCTGAAATTTTAAACTTTATTTTGCTGAATACTAAAGATTTGGATTTACTCATTCGGACTAATGCCAGTTTAATGCAGATTAAAATTGCTAAAGCATCTGAAACAGACTACCCGGATATTAGTGCCGAATTAGAACATTTGCTTACAACTTATGAAATAACTCCTTTTACCTTATCTTTGCAAATAATTCAGGCGCATTTCCTGGCTTTTAATTTAAAAAAGACAGACCAAGGTAAGACGATTGTAAAAAAAGCACTTGAATTAAATTTGAATGCTTATCAGCAGGCCGATGCAAAAATGGAATTGGCAGATATTTTGCTGTTGGAAGAAAAATTCAATCAGGCGTTGATTTATTATTCTCAGATTCAGTTGGATTTAAAGAATGATGTAATGTCACATGAAGCAAGCTTAAAAGCAGCCAAAACAAGTTATTTTAAAGCTGATTTTGAATGGGCTTTAAAACAATTCAAAGAATTAAAGTCGGCCAATACACAATTGATAGCCAATGACGCGCTGGAATATTTTTTATTGATAAACGACAATACAGTTGCTGACTCGACACAAACAGCATTAAAGCAGTTTGCAAAAGGAGATTTTTTACTTTATCAGAATAAAAAACCGGAGGCAATTGCACAGTTTCAGAGTATTTTAAATTCTTTCAAAGGGCAGGAAATTGAAGCTGTAACAATGTTGCGTTTAGGTAAAGTCTATGAAAGAGTTAAAGATTATAATTCGGCTTTGAGCCAATACCAGCAGATCATTGACAATCATAGCGACGGGATTTATGTTGATGAAGCGCTGTTTTTTTCCGCAGAAATTTACAATAATCAACTGAAAGATATTGAAAAGGCAAAACCTTTGTATGAAAAGGTAATTTTTAACCATCAGGACAGTATTTACTTTGTTGATGCAAGAAAGAAATACCGACAGTTGAGAGGAGATACGAATTTGTAAAATTCCAAACGACAATTTCCAAATTTCAAAAAATAAACAATAAGAAAAGACAAAATGATTATTTACAACGTTACCACCAATATACACGAGAGCGTTCACGACCAGTGGTTAAAATGGATGCAGGAAAAACACATACCAGAAATTCTGGCTACCAACAAGTTTTCTTCGGCAAGAATTGTAAAAGTTCTAATTGAAGAAGAAATGGGCGGAGTTACGTATTCCGTTCAGTATTTTACCGATAGCAAAGCTACTTTAGAAAGCTACTATCTTGAAGATGCTCCAAAGTTTCGTCAGGAAGCCTTAGAGTTGTTTGCCGATAAAATGCTTTCTTTCAGAACTGAATTGGAGGTTATTTCGGAACATTAATTTCTAGTTTTCAGTTTATAAAAATTAGCAAATTATATTTATGAATGATAAAAAACTATCCGATTACGATATATTTTTAAGAGGACAGTTGACAGTTAACGTACCGGTTGTTTTAATTATTATTATAATTGGATTTGGTTTAAGTATCCATTTTGATGTTCATTTTAAAATTGCAATGCTAATAGGTGTAATTTTAGGATGGATTTATTGGGGTTTATCGGTAAAAAGATGGATTCAATCGGCAGTTCAAAAGAATGTGGATGAAGAGAGGTTAGTTAAAATAGGAAGAAAAGGATTGTTTGTTTGGAGTGAAGTACTGTAAAAACAGTTACAAAATACAATAAAACGCCTTTATATAAATAAAGACTTTGCGTCTTAGTGCCTTTGTGGCAAGGCAAAACAAAACAAGAAATGGAAAAAGTAAAAGCTAAAAAACATTTAGGGCAACACTTCTTAAAAGACGAAAGTATTGCAAAAGCAATTGCAGATACTTTAAGCTTAAAAGGATACGATGAGGTTTTAGAAATAGGGCCGGGGATGGGTGTGTTGACTAAGTATTTGCTTGAAAAACCAATTAATACACATGTAATTGAAATTGATGGTGAATCAGTTGTGTATTTAGGTGAAAATTATCCAAAATTAAAAGATAAAATAATATCTCAGGATTTCCTGAAATACAATATTAACGAAGTTTACGAAAATAAGCAGTTTGCCATAATTGGAAATTTCCCTTATAATATTTCGACACAGATCGTTTTCAGAACTTTAGAGTTTAAACATCAGATTCCGGAATTTTCCGGAATGTTTCAAAAAGAAGTAGCAGAACGTATTTGCGAGAAAAAAGGCTCTAAAGCTTACGGAATCTTATCCGTTTTAGCGCAGGCTTTCTATATTACTGAGTATTTGTTTACGGTTGACGAAAATGTTTTTATTCCTCCGCCCAAGGTGAAATCGGGTGTGATGAAAATGACCCGAAAGGAAGATTATAGTCTTCCATGTGGTGAAAAGTTGTTTTTTACGGTAGTGAAAACTGCTTTTCAGCAAAGACGAAAAACATTACGTAACAGTTTGAAAACATTAAATTTAACTGATAAGTTACGAGAAGACATTATCTTTGATAAACGTCCCGAGCAACTTAGTGTAGAAGAATTTATTGAACTGACTCAAAAAATAGAAGCCGATGGAGTTCAAAGTTAGCAAAGAATTAATTCAACAATTAGAAGAGCATATTGTTCAGAAAAATGACAAGGAACTTGAAATTTTACTGAATGATCTGCACCACGCCGATATTGCCGAAATCCTGGATGAACTGGATTTTGACGAGGCAACCTATATTTTTAAAGTTTTAGACAGTGATAAAACCGCAGAGATTCTTCTGGAATTAGAAGATGATTTGCGTGAGAATATATTAAGCCGACTTTCTCCTAAAGAAATTGCAGAAGAGCTTGATGAGCTTGAAACCAATGATGCTGCGGATATTATTGCCGAACTTTCTCAGGAAATAAAAGCCGAAGTAATCTCAGAGTTAATTGACGTCGAGCACGCAAAAGACATTGTAGACTTATTGCGCTACGACGAAAATTCTGCCGGTGGTTTGATGGGAAAAGAGCTGGTAAAAGTCAATGAAAACTGGAATGTACTCACTTGCGTTAAAGAAATGCGTATTCAGGCTGAAAATGTATCCAGAGTACATTCGATTTATGTGGTTGATGATGAAAACCGACTTCAGGGAAGATTATCACTTAAAGATTTATTGACAACCTCTACGAAAACTCAGATTGGGGATATTTATATTCGAAAATTGAACTTCGTAAATGTCGACACCGAAGACGTTGAGGTAGCGCGCATCATGCAGAAATATGATTTAGAGGCTATTCCGGTTGTGGATGAACTCGGTCGTTTGGTAGGAAGAATTACTATTGACGATATCGTAGACGTAATTAAGGAAGAAGCTGATAAAGATTACCAAATGGCAGCTGGTATTACTCAGGACGTCGAATCGAATGACAGTGTTTTAGAACTTACCAAAGCACGTTTGCCGTGGCTTTTAATCGGAATGGTAATCGAAATAGTAGCTTCATTTGTTCTGAAGGGAAATGAAGGTCTTTTTCAAAAATATTCAACTTTATTTATTTTCGTGCCTCTATTATCAGCAACTGCTGGAAATATTGGGGTTCAGGCATCAGCAATTGTAGTTCAGGGCTTGGCCAATGGAACTTTAAAAGAGTTCAGCCGTGGTTATTTTACAAAAGAAATTACAGTGTCTATGATTTCCGGAAGTATCATTTCTTTACTTTTATTAGGATTCCATTCTATTATGTATCAGCAGTATTTAGTGGGTATTGCCATTTCGATTTCGATGATTGTGGTAATTCTGTTTGCTGCTACTTTAGGAACTTTGGTGCCTCTTTTTCTTCATAAAAATAAAATTGATCCTGCAATTGCCACAGGACCGTTTATCACAACAACCAATGACGTTTTTGGAATTATGCTGTATTTTGGAGTAGCAAGAATAATTTTAGGGTTTTAAATTTTTGCCACAAATAAATAGATTACAGTGATTTAAGATCTTTAAAATCTATGTAATTTGCAAATCGAAAATATGCTATTAACCAGCCATTACATAAGCAATGAAAGTACATATAATTGGAGGTGGGAATCTAGGGGTTTCTATTGCCTTGGGAATTGCGAAATTCTCTAAAAATAATAAGGTTACCGTAACCAGAAGAAATACGTCCAGTATTCAATATTTAACTGAATTAGGAATCACAGTTTCCTCAGATAATAAGAATAATATTCAGGAAGCTGATGTGGTAATTTTAACAATTAAACCGTATCAGGTTGATACTGTTTTAGCAGAAATTTTACCTGTAATTAAAGGAAAAACAATTGCTTCTGCAGTAAGCGGATTATCTTTGGAAATGCTTCAGTCTAAAACAAACAATCAATATCCGGTAATTCGAATCATGCCAAATATTGCAGCACAGTTTGGCGAATCAGCTACTTGTATTTCATTCCCTGAAGAAGACAGAGAAAAAGCCTTGCCAATTGTTGATTTATTTCAGGACCTGGGAACGGCTCCGGTTATTGATGAGAAATTAATGGATGCAGCCACTGTTTTAGGTGCATGTGGAACGGCTTATGCATTGCGATACATTCGTGCATCGATGCAGGCCGGAATCGAAATAGGATTTGATTCACAGACAGCTTTGGCAATTGCTGCACAAACTGTAAAAGGAGCCGCTAAAATGTTATTAGAGGAGAAAGTGCATCCGGAACAGTTGATTGATCGTGTAACGACACCTCAGGGCTGCACAATCGTTGGTTTGAATGAAATGGAACATAATGGTTTCAGTTCCTCATTAATAAAAGGAATCAAAACTTCTTTAAAACAGATTAAAGGATAAGTTTTAAGAGAATCAAAATAAATTAAAAAAGGCTTTCATATTAATATTCTGAAAGCCTTTTGTATATGGTTTATGCGTGATGATGTTTGTGTTTTTTATGTTTTCCTTTTAAAACAAACTTCAGCCAAAAAAATCCGATTGTTCCTGAAATTAAGGAAGCAATTAAAATAGCTATTTTAGAAAAATCGATAGTTTCGGTATCATTAAAAGCCAATATCGTTACAAAAATAGACATTGTAAATCCAATTCCGCCTAACATTCCAGCTCCTGCAATATGTTTCCATTTTAAATCTTTTGGCAAAGCACAAATTCCAAGGGCTACACTAGCAAAAGAAACCAATGTAATTCCTAATGGTTTTCCAACGATTAATCCCAACATAATTCCGTAAGCGTTTGGATGGCTTAATCCTTCGTGCCAATCTGATGCAATTGCGATCGCTGTGTTGGCTAAAGCAAATATTGGGAGTATAAAATAGTTAACGGGTTTGTGTAAAAAGTGTTGTAGTTTATAGGAATTGGTTTTTGAGCTTCCATCTTCAAACGGAATTACAAACGCGATTAAAACTCCGGTTATTGTTGCGTGAACCCCAGATGTTAACATATAAAACCACATAATTGCTCCACCTGCCAAATAAGGAATCAGATTGGTTACTTTCATTCGGTTTAAAAAGAATAAAAAGCCCAATATTCCGCCTGCAATTGCAAGGTTTGCAAAGGCAATTGTTTTGGTATAAAATATGGCAATGACTAAAATAGCGCCTAAATCATCAATAACAGCCAAAGCAGTTAAAAATACTTTTAAAGAAGTTGGAACTTTATTTCCTAAAAGGGATAAAATTCCAATTGCAAAAGCAATATCAGTTGCCATCGGAATTCCCGCTCCACTTTGAGTGGGTGTACCATAATTTAGCAATAAGAATAATCCTGCAGGGACAAGCATTCCCCCAAAAGCGCCAAAAATTGGTAAAGCGGCATTTTTTAGACTCGAAAGTTCCCCTTTGTAAATTTCACGTTCTAATTCAAGACCAATCATCAAAAAGAAGATAGTCATTAATCCGTCATTAATCCATTCAGTAACGGTATGATGACCAATATGGGTATTCCAAAGACCAATATATTCAGCAGCTGAATCAGAATTGGCTAATAATAAAGAAGAGATTGTGACAAAGATTAATATAAGACCTCCTGATTTTTCACTTTCAAAAAAGTCTTTAAACGTTCTGGTTAATTTCATTATTGATTTTTACAGATTAATTTGCAGTTGGCCAATTTTGGCTCTAATTCCTGAATTTCCAAAGTTAAAAAATATATAGCGGATAAAAAATGATGAGGGATTGTTTTACAAAGCTGGTGGTGCTTTTTAAGAATGTGAAATTTTTAAAATGGCCAAAATGATTTTTTAAAATGTAAAGCGGGCTTTTTTTGATAAATTTGTTTTTTCATTTAGAGAACTTCAATCATGAGTATTAAAATTTTACATATTGACAGCAATAATCCAATTTTATGGAATCAGTTAGAAGAAACAGGTTTTGAGAATCATGCCGATTTTAAGTCTTCAAAAGAAGAAATTGAAGCAAAAATTCAGGATTATAAAGGAATCGTAATTCGAAGCCGTTTTAAAATCGATAAACAATTTATAGATAAAGCAACCAATTTACAGTTTATTGCCAGAGTAGGAGCGGGTTTAGAGAGTATTGATTGTGAGTATGCTTTGTCAAAAGATATTCATTTAATTGCAGCACCCGAAGGTAATCGCAACGCTGTTGCAGAACATACATTGGGAATGATTTTATCACTTTTCAATAAACTGAATCAGGCTGATAGTGAAATTCGTTCAGGAGCATGGAACCGCGAAAGTAACAGGGGATATGAACTTGATGGAAAAACCGTTGGCATTATTGGATATGGTAACATGGGAAAAGCATTTGCAAAAAAACTGCTAGGTTTTGACGTCACTGTTTTGTGTTATGATATTTTGGATAACGTAGGAGATGAACATGCAAAACAGGTTTCATTGCAGGAATTACAGCAAAAAACAGATGTTTTGAGCCTGCATCTTCCATGGACACCGGAAACAGACAAAATGGTTGATACTGATTTTATAAACGCATTTTCAAAGCCATTTTGGATTATTAATACCTCTAGGGGTAAAAATATAGTTACGGCAGATTTAGTTCAAGCTATGAAGTCTGAAAAGATCTTGGGGGCAGGTCTGGATGTTCTGGAATATGAAAAACTATCTTTTGAAACTCTTTTTCAGGATAAAAACACTCCTGAGGCTTTTCAATATCTGTTAGATGGTAAAAATGTGATTCTGACACCACATATTGCAGGCTGGACATTCGAAAGCCACGAACGTCTTGCTCAGGTAATTGTCGATAAAATTAAAGGGCTTAACTTAAAGTAATTTTCGTTTTAGACTTAGGTTTTTATAACAGGCTTTTTCTGTAAAATTAATTTGCCGGATTAGTTTTTGAAGTTATTTTTTTTTAATATTGTTGTTAAATTTAACAAAATTTTAAAAAAGGAGTAACTGAAAATCCTAAAAGAGTAGGAATTAACTAAACTAATTTATTAATTATGATTGAATGGTACAAAAAAGTGGTTTTTGAAAATTATGCAAATTTTAATGGAAGAGCAAGAAGAAGTGAATATTGGTATTTTACTCTTATGCAATTTATACTTTTAATATCATTTGTTGTTGTTGGAGCTATTTTAGGTTCTCTTTTTGATAGTGCTTTGGGTGGGTTATTTATCGGTTATATGGTATTTTGTTTTTATTCATTAGCTACGGTTTTACCGACTTTAGGAGTAGTCGTGAGACGGTTACATGATGTTGGAAAAAGCGGATGGTTTTATTTTATTGCTTTAATTCCCGGTATTGGAGCTATTTGGTTATTGATTTTACTTTGTACTGAAGGAGATAGCGGAGAAAATAATTATGGTCCAGATCCTAAAAATGATTTTGAAGAGATTAGTGAAATAGGAAACATTGAATTACAATAATTATAAAATGGAAACTACAAGACCAACTGAACACTGGAACAACCCTCCAATTCGAAGAGAAGAAAACAAAAAAGTTTTAGCTGGAGTTTTAGGAATAATCTTTGGTTATCTGGGAATTCATAAATTTATTTTAGGTTATACCAAAGAAGGAATAATTCAGATATTGCTTAACCTGGTATGTGGGTTAGGTGGTTTAATTGGATTAATAGAAGGGATTATCTATCTAACAAAAACTGACGAAGATTTCTATCAAACATACCAAGTGGGTAGAAAGCCTTGGTTTTAAAACATAAAAAATCCCAATCGCTCGATTGGGATTTTTTATTTTATATATTTCTTTTTAATTGATATCCTCTTTTTCGGATAGTTTACGCTCCAATTCTATCTGAAATTCTTCGATAACCGGTTTCATAGTGCTTTCCGGAATATCTGCGATTCTAATGTACATTAAACCATCTATGGCATTATTAAACAAAGGATCCACGTTAAAAGCAACTACACGGGCATTTTGCTTGATGTATTTTTTAATTAAAACAGGCAAACGTAAATTTCCAGGTTCCAGTTCATCAATAATTTTGTCAAATTTGTTTAAGTCTGATTCGGCTTCGTCGAAGATGAAATCTTTGTCGGCATCTTTCAGTTTTACTTTATAGGCTTTTTTTGGATGAATGTATTGTGCAATATAAGGATCATAATAGTTTGATTTCATAAACTCAATCATCAAAGATTTAGAGAAATCAGAGAATTGATTGCTGATACTCACGCCGCCCAATAAATATTTATGTTCCGGATAACGTAATGTTGTATGAATAATACCTTTCCATAACAAGAAAAGAGGCATTGGTTTTTGCTGATACTCTTTTATGATAAAAGCCCGACCCATTTCGATCGATTTGTGCATCATATCATGCAGTTCCGGTTCAAATCTAAAAAGATCATTCAGATAAAAACCTTCAAGACCATATTTTGGATAAATTTCAGAGCCTAATCCCATACGGTAAGCACCGGCAATTTTTTTAGTATCCTCATCCCATAAAAACATATGGTGATAATATTGGTCGAACTTATCTAAGTCGATAGATTCGTTTGTTCCTTCTCCAACTTCGCGAAAAGTGATTTCACGTAAACGGCCAATTTCATGAAGAATATTCGGAATTGATTTCGCTGTTGCAAAAAACACTTCGTAATTTTTACTCTGTAATAAGCGGCAATTACTTCCTCTAAGCATATTTACCTCATCAATCATCTGTAACTCATTGGCTGGAGTCGCAATTTTTTTAGGTGCTTTCGGAATTTTTAAATTAGCAGTATCCAGTAATTTATGATCCTTTTCAAAAGGATTGGCCAGCATGTACGTCTTCTTTCTTAAAAATTCTGAATACTCTTCAAAAGATTCAATTTCATTTTGCTCATTGACAGAAATTGGTTTTCCAATACGAACCTTAATCACACGGTCCTTTTGCGTTAGCAATTCTGATGGTAATTTAGCGGTGCGTAAAGTGTCATCAATTTTAGAAAGCCAATAAAATAATCTGCTGTTTTTAGCATGAAAATAAATAGGAACAACAGGAACTTTAGCTTTTCTGATGAGTTTCAAAGCGCCTTCTTCCCAAGGTTTATCAACTACCAGCTTTCCATCTCTGTAGGTCGAAACTTCCCCGGCAGGGAAAATCCCCAACGGTTTTCCATCACTTAAATGGCGTAACGTTTCTTTAATTCCCACCACACTTGATTTGGCATCCTTATGATTTTCAAAAGGATTCACAGGCATGATGTATTTTTTAAGCGGCACAATTCGGTGTAATAAAAAATTGGCGATAATTTTGAAATTAGGTTCTCTTTCGAGCATTAATTTCAAAAGCAAAATACCGTCTATTCCTCCAAGCGGATGATTCGAAATTGTGATGTAAGCGCCGTCTTTTGGCAAACGTTTTAAGTCCTCTTCGGGGATTTCAAACTTAATTTGTAATTCGTCTAATACTCCGTTCAAAAAGGGAACGTCTTCTAAATGTTTGTTATGATCGTATATTTTATTAAGGGTTGATATCTTAAGAACCTTCATAAGAATCCAGCCTGAAAAAGTACCAAAAACTCCGTACTTATCAACATTTATTGCCTTTGCAACTTCTTTCGCGGTAACTAAACCCATGTACTATTTTTAATTTATTAGAACAGCGAACAAAGATAACAAAAAACTCTACTTTTAATGTTTGTTATGCAAACTTTCCGCATTTTTATTACTTTTGGGAATCTAAAAAAACCGAATGAAAATTATTTCTTATAATGTAAACGGAATACGCGCTGCGATTTCAAAAGGATTTATCAACTGGCTTCAACAGGCAAATCCTGATGTAATTTGTCTTCAGGAAATTAAAGCAACTGAAGAACAAATTCCGACCGCAGATATTACAGCTGCAGGTTATCCGTATCAGTATTACTACCCTGCAACAAAAAAAGGATATAGCGGAGTCGCTATTTTATCTAAAATTAAACCCAACAATGTTGTTTACGGAACCGGGATTCACCACATGGATTTTGAAGGACGTAATCTTCGTGCCGATTTTGATGATTGTTCGGTAATGAGTTTGTATCTTCCTTCCGGAACCAATATTGAAAGATTAGATCATAAGTTTATGTTTATGGATGATTTTCAAACGTATGTAAACGAGCTAAGACTTACTATTCCCAATATAATTATTTGTGGAGATTACAATATCTGCCATGAAGCCATCGATATTCATGATCCTGTTCGTAACAAAACCGTATCCGGATTTTTACCTGCAGAGCGTGCCTGGCTTGACGGTTTTATGAAAACGGGATTTATTGATAGTTTTCGTCATTTCAACAAAGATCCGCATCATTATACGTGGTGGAGTTACCGCGCCGGAGCAAGAGGAAATAATAAAGGCTGGCGAATTGATTATAATCTGGTGAGCGAACCTTTAGAGCACAGGTTAAAACGTGCTGTTATTTTGCCAGATGCCATACATTCAGACCATTGCCCTGTTTTAGTCGAAATCGAGTAATTTTGGTATTGTTATTGTAAAGAGAATAGCGTTTTAAAACGTACAAATAAGTTCAGTTGGATTTGGATTTCGGAGGAGCAATTTCCTGCTGTCCTTCCAAGTCTTTTGCGCCGAACCCCGGCACAAAAGGATTTTCCCTCCCATCAGGGCTAAGCTCTCCGTTAAATAAGAAATTTAGATTATTAATACCACATAAAACCAAAAGTAAAATGATTAAAAAAGTCTCACTCGGATTACTGATTTTAGCACTTTCAACATCCTGCGTATCCAAGAAAATTTACAACGATCTTGAATCTAAATATTCAGATTTAAAAAAAGAAAATCGTTCTATTGCTGATGAAAATGCCGAATTACAAAAAGCAAAAAATCAATTAGAATTAGATCGTGATAAATTAACTAAAGATTTAAACAGTACTAAAGCAGAGCTTGAAAAACAAAAAGCCGATTTAGCTGCTGAACAAAAGAAGTTCAAAGTTTTACAGGATTCTTATAATGCATTAGAGAAAAACAGTAACGATGCATTGGAGAAGAACATGAGTAAAAACCGTGAATTGTTAGCACAATTAGAAGCAAAATCAAAAGCTTTAGCGGAAGAACAGGCACGTTTAGACAAAACAGCAAATCGTTTGAATGAATTAGAAGCGATGATTGCAGCTAAAGAAGCCGCAATGAGAACCCTGAAAGAAACCCTGTCTAAAGCCTTAAATGGTTTTGAAGGAAAAGGTCTTACTGTTGAACAGAAAAACGGAAAAGTATATGTTTCTATGGAAAATAAACTACTTTTTAATTCAGGAAGCTGGGCAGTAGGTACAGAAGGTAGAAAAGCAGTTGTAGAACTTGGAAAAGTTTTAGGCGATAATCCTGATCTTTCGGTTCTTATTGAAGGCCATACAGATGATGATCCATATTCAAGTTCAGGCCCTATTGCAAACAACTGGGACTTATCAACGAAAAGAGCAACAGCAATTGTGGCTATTTTAAGCGAAAATGCTAAAATCAACAAACAAAAATTAACAGCAGCAGGACGCAGCGAATTTTCACCTTTGGCAAGTAATGCAACTCCTGAAGGGAAAGCTAAAAACCGTAGAATCGAAATTATCCTGACACCAAGATTAGATGAAATTGCAGATATGCTCAACAGCATCAATTAATTTGAAGCTTTTATAAAAATTAAAAGGCTCAGAGTTGTAAAACTTTGAGCCTTTTTTTATTTCAATATTGTTATGAATTATGCTTTTTCAATCAGAATACTAACTGCATTTCCTCCAAACCCAACGGCATTAATCAGTATTTTTTGAATCGATTTCTTTTTATTTTGCTGTTTTGCAAAAGGAACATTGATGAATGTATCATGTTGTATCATCAAAAGTGCCAATTCAAAACTCAACATTCCTGAAGCTCCAAAAGTATGGCCAATCTTCCATTTATTGGTGGTCAGCAAAGGTAAATTTTCTCCAAATACTTTTTCGATAGCACGCATTTCGGTTAGATCCCCTTTTATGGTTCCAGGAGCATGCATCACAATAACGTCGACATCTTTTAAATCCGTTTCTTTTAAAGCCATTTTCATGGATTTCTGAAAACAATCAGCTTCTGCAGAAATAGATATGTTATGCTCTAAAATTTCGGTGGCATACCCAACGCCTGTAACATACGCAATAGCATTTTCTTTTTCTCCTGCTTCCAAACAACAAACTGCGGCTCCTTCGCCCAAAATCATCGTGTTTTGTGTTTTTTCAAAATCAAATGCCAAGTTTGGCCAAGTTTCCTCAGACTGATTAATGCGGGAGTAGATTTTTAAAGCACGCATTTGAGCAATCGTAAAATCGGTTAAAGGTGCTTCACTTCCACCTACCAAAAATTTATCTGCCATTCCCGATTTCAGCCATGCAACTCCATTTAATAAAGCATGAAGAGCGGTAGAACAAGTAATAGAATGTGAAATTTCAGGACCTGTAGTCTGTAGGTCATGCGCAATCCAGGACGAAATATTTCCCAAAGTCGTAGTTGGCGAAGCCAAAGTCTGCGCTTTTCCGGTATCAATATATTCTTTATAATGTTTTTCGAATAAATCAGTTGCTCCACGTGAAGATCCTATATTGATTCCGAAAATATCTTCTGAATTCCAACCGGCTTTTTTAAAGGCTTGTCTCGAAGCTTTCAAAGCAAACAAAACCGAATCATCCAAAAATTTATATTTAGAATCTGATTCCCGAACTGCAATAACAATTTGTTTTGATTCATTACTTAAAGCAGCAACCGAAGTTTCCTGCTGATCAAGAAACTGTGTTGAAAAACAATGTTGGTTGTTTAGATATTTTTTCCAGACTTCTTCGGCATTATTTCCTAATGGTGATAGGGAAGAAAAAGCAGTTATAGCGATTTTAGTATTCAATGTCTTTTTATTTACCGCAAAGTTCGCAAAAGTTTACGCAAAGTTCGCCATGTTTTAATGTAAAATTAAGCCATATAAGTTAGTTATGTAAGTAAGTTTTTCAAATGAGCTGATATGACTTATATGGTAAAAAAAACTATACCATTATAATAGCTTCTTCAATCGTCGAATATACTTTTTCAAGTTGTTCATCTGTCATAACGTAGGGAGGAAGAATATACACAATATTGCCAACGGGGCGTAAAATAACACCTTTGTCAATAAAGAAATTATATAGTTTGGTACGCATTGAGCCGTAATAGCTTTCCTCAGCATCTGATTTGATTTCTACTGCAAAAATAACTCCTAAGGTTCTGGCGGTAATTACTTTTGGATGGCTTTCAATTTTCTTTTTGAATGCTAAATGGTTCTTATTGATCCTTTCAATATTAGCCTGCATTTCATCCGTTTGCAGTAAATCGATACTTGCCAATGCAGCAGCACAACCCGTTGGATTCGCTGTAAACGTATGCCCGTGAAACAACGCTTTATTGATGTCATCATCATAAAAAGCATCAAAAACATCTTGGGTAAAAGTTGTAATTGCCATCGGAATTGTCCCTCCGGTCAAAGCTTTGGACAAACAAATCATATCCGGATCTTCTAAGACATAATCCATAGCGAAGGTTTTACCTGTTTTACCAAAACCTGTCATCACTTCATCAGCGATTGTTAAAACGTTATTTGCTGTACAAATTTTGATTAATTCAGCTAAAGCTTCAGGTTCATACATAACCATTCCGGCCGCACCCTGAACCAAAGGTTCAAAGATAAATCCGGCACAGTTATGATTTTGAATTACATTTTTTAAAGCATCAAAACTTTCTTGTTCTTTTCCTTTTACAGGAACCGGAATCCGAACCACATCAATAAACATTCCCTGAAAAGCCTGCGTGTAAAATGAAATTCCGCTTGCTGCCATAGCAGCAAAGGTATCGCCGTGAAAGGCATTTTCAAAAGCAATGATCGTAGTTCTCTTTTCATTTTTATTGAAGAAATATTGCAACGCTACTTTGATTGCCACTTCAACAGCAGTTGAACCATTGTCTGAAAAAAAGATTTTCTGCTGGTTTTTTGGAAGAATATCCATTAATTTTTCAGCCACCTGAATCGCAGGTTGATGGGTAAAGCCGCCAAATAAAACGTGTTCTAAAGTTGTCAGTTGTTTGTAAATCGCATCAGCAATAATTTTATTACTGTGCCCAAACGGATTTACCCACCACGATGCAATGGCATCAATATATTCTTTATTGTTTTCGTCCCAAAGCAAAGCATCTTTTCCTCTTGAAATAGCTATTGGCGTTTGCGAAGTTTTGTGCTGGGTATAAGGATGCCAAAGGTATTGTCTGTCTTTTTCTTGTAAAGTCATCTGTTGTAAATTGTAGATTTCTGATTTTAGATTTTAGATTCTTCTAATGCGAGAAGATTATCTTTAAACAAATCGGCGTATTCGCGAATTACATTTTGATCAAAATAAGGTTCTTCGTCAATTCTTCCGATATTTTTGATGCCCGTTCTATTCAAAATCAAACTTTCTGTTGCTTTATTTTCGCTTCCGCTAAAGATAATTCCGGACACCTTTAATCCTCTGTTTTGAATGGCTTCAATGGTCAATAAAGTATGATTGATACTTCCTAAATAATGCCTTGAAACTACAATCACTTTATACTCTGGCTGAATTAAATCTATAATCGTATCTTTTTCGTTTAACGGAACAAAAATTCCGCCAGCACCTTCGATTACCAAATGATTAGCTGTTTTTGGTTCCTGAATATGTTTTAAATCAATTATAATTCCATCAATTTCAGCTGCCAAATGCGGACTCGCTGGCGTATTTAACTGATATGCATTTGGATAAAATTGTGATTTAGAATTCGAAACTTGAGCTTTTACTTTATGACTATCCGAATTATCCAAATCTCCCGCCTGAATCGGTTTCCAGTAATCTGCTTCCAAAGCTTCGACAACAATAGCAGAAGCAATCGTTTTTCCAACATCCGTAGAAATTCCTGTTACAAATATTTTCATTGTTTTGTTTTAATAACATGCAAAAATACCAATAAAACAACAAACCCATCATTACGATGGGCTGCATTTTTTACTCTTCTTTTAATTCGTCTATTACTTTCTTTATTTCTTTGGCGTACTTACCATAGAAAAAATGAACCCACCATTCCAACATTAATCCCATAAAAAGCATGGTAAAAACAACAACAGAAAATATGCTAATTAGTTCTGTATTGTTAAACTCAAGAATGCTAAAATTGGCCGATTTTAAAGCTTGATAATAGACAAAAACCACCAGGAATAAAACCATAAAAGGGGTTAAAGCAAAACCAAACGTTTTGTACAATTCCATATTGAGTCTAATATCAAAATAGGTTTCGTATAAATTGTCTTTTGTTTTTAAGGCAATGTTGTTTAGTCTTTTATAAAACAAATAAAGCTTTACCAAATAATAAACACAAACCGCCGTAAACATGCTAAACAACAAATAAAAAGGCATTATGAATTTTTGCTCAAAATGAAAAATATACGGTGTAAATGCGATTAAGAGAACAGAGATCGTCTGGTAAATTAATTCATTTTTTAAATTTTTTCTAATTTTATCCAAAGGCGTATTTGCTGAATGTATTTTTTCTAAATTATCAGGTAGAAGGACATTTTCAGTCTTCTCATTATTCCATGCGTTTTGTATATCGTTAAAATCCATAACCTTGATTTTTTATAATTTCTTTTAATTTTTCTTTTGCTCTGTTTAATTTTACTCTGGCATTACCTTCCGAAATCCCTAAGTTTTCGCCAATTTCTTTGTGTGAGAATCCTTCTAGTTGATAGAAGATAATGGCTTTGTCAATTTTTTCCAGTTTTTGAACTGCTTTATAAAAATGTTCTAACTGACTTTCTTTTATAGCCGAATCTCCTTCGTCGTCTTTAATGTTTTCTGAGACTATTTCGTACTTATCAACCTTTCGTTTTTCCTTTTTTAGGAAAACGATTGCGGTATTTACGGCTACCCGGTACATCCAGGTCGAAAACTGACTTTCGTTCCGGAAGGACTCATACGATTTCCAAAGCTGACAAACAATCTCCTGAAACAAATCCTGTTGATCATCATGATTGTCCATGTACATTTTAGAAACTTTGTATAAGATTCCTTTGTGCTTTTCAATTCGGGTTAAAAATTCTTGTTCTTTTTCTTTCAAAACCGTACTAGTTCATTATTGGTTTAACGTTGTATCCTGCTTTTCTCAATAAATTAATAACACCAGATTCACCGGCTAAATGTGCTGATCCTACTGCAATGAATGCGTTTCCCTTTTTTATTATTTCAGGTATTGTTATTAGCCAATTTTGATTTCTGTTATCCAGAATTGCTTTTTTGGTTTCTTCATTTATAATTTTTTCATCAGTAATGATATCATATAAAGAGTTGATGTTTTCTTCTTTGTATGTTGCAACCAATTTATCGGTTTCTTCTTTGTTGAATTCTTCCAGCATTTTAATCATTTCTGTATCAGAATAGGCTTTTCCAAACATATCCATTTGCTCTTTTACGGTTTCCAGTCCAATAATCGGGAGTTTTCGTTGTTTTGCAGTCTCTATAAAATTCATTTCGTAGAATTTCAAATCATTACAGCCAAAACTTTTCATCATAACTAAACTCATAATCGTAAATAAGCTATAGCTGTCTACTTGCTCAATGGTCATTCCTGTCTTCTTTTGCAGAATATTATCCAGTTTTAATACATCCTGAGCACCTAATGTTTTGCTAAGCGGTTCTTTGCCCATTGCCATTTGCTGCATATCGGTCAATTGTTTTGGGTCAGAAAGGTCAATTTCCAGGACTAATTTATTTGAAGAGGCTAATGCTTTTTTTGTTTTTTCGGAAAGAAAATAATCTGCTGAGCAAATCATATGAATCGTTCCATACAAATAAGACGGTTTTGATAATCCGTTTCCTGATACTTCCCACAAAAGTGAATTTTCAAGTTTTGGGGATTTTGTTTGCGCCTGTGTAGACAAACTAAAAATAATTGTGATAGCTGTTATTACTGATTTAAATAAATTTTTCATTTCGTTGATTGATTAAGTTGATAATTGATTGATGATTGAAATCCGCTGTTATTACTTTATGTTTTTTTTTCGTTGCCAGGAAGCTATCGAGGCAGCAAATAAACAAATCATTACAACAAGTGTTTCTGTTCTTGGTTTATTTAAAATAAAGTGATTTACTAAAGTGTAGCCTAATCCGAGAGAAGTCGAAAATACAAATACAAAGTCCGAATTTCTTTCGCTTTTTGAAGGTGATGCTATTTTCATAATTATATTGATTTATTTGATTACGACTCGTAAGTAATCGAATAATTAAAACGTTACAAAAAAAACAAACTTTTTTTAAATGAGTAAATACAAATGTTACGCTGAGATTCGGAAAAAATACAAAAAGAAAATAAAGAGATTTTGTTGAATTTTTGTTTGCGAAGCTTTGTGAAACAGATTTAGATTAAAAAATGTAATTTCTTAATAATTCTAAAACCTGATTAATTTCTTCTTCAGAATTATAACTATGAATACAAAAACGCAGACGTTCCTGACCTTCCGGAACTGTCGGCGAAAGAATTGGTTTGACATCAAAGCCTTGTTCCTGAATCTGTTGTGCCATTTTTTTTACTTTGTCATTTCCAGGAATAATAGCAGATTGAATGGCAGATTTACTTCGGACAAACATTGGTTTTAAGCCTAATAAATTTTTCTGCTGATTGAAGAACACAATGTTTTGGCGTAGTCTTTCAATGTTTTCTTTTTCAATTTCTAAATGCTGATAAGCAACTAAAATTGTTGCTAGAGAATGCGGAGGTAATCCTGTTGTATAAATAAAACTTCGGGCGAAGTTTACTAAATATTGTTTAAGTTTCTGACTTCCTAAAATAACAGCTCCGTGACATCCTAACCCTTTCCCGAAAGTCATGATGCGGGCAAAAATTCTGTTTTGTAAAGTAAGATATTGTGATAGACCTTCACCTTTTTCACCAAAAACGCCTAAAGCGTGCGCTTCATCAACAACAAGATAACAATTGTATTTTTCAGAAAGCTGAACCAATTCTTCAAGATTCGGACTATCGCCATCCATAGAAAAAACGGTTTCGGTAACAATGTAAATATTGGTGTCTGGAAATTTCAGGATTAAACGTTCTAAATCTTCAAAATCGTTATGATTGAATTTGTATGATTTAGCATTAGACATAACAATTCCGTCGCGAATAGAAGCGTGACTTAGTTCATCGTACAAAATAACATCATTTCGTTGCGGTACAGCGCTAAAAAAACCAACATTGGCATCGTAACCCGAATTAAAGATTAAAGTTGCTTCAGCATCATGAAATTCACTTATAAAGTTTTCTGCAATTTGATATAGCGAGTGGTTGCCGGAAATTAAACGGGAACCTGTCGCTCCGTTTTGAATAATATCATTTTCGATTAGATAATGATGTGCCAATTTAAAAACCTTTTCAGATTTAGAAAATCCAATATAATCATTAGAAGAAAAATCGACAAGATTATTAAAACTTGGCAATTTTCTCAACGAATTATTCTGCTTTCGATTTTCGAGCTTTTGAATCAGGTTTTCCGGTAATTTCATAGAAACAAAGTTAGAGAAAATAACAGGATCATGATGCCAATTTCCTAATTCAAAAAATATTGACTTTTAATTATTAAAATATCCATTAAAAAAATTACATCAATATTTAAAAAAAAACATCGTTTTTTAATTATTTTTTATTGTTTATCAATAATTTATATATTTACACCGTATCAAAACCTAATCATTATGAAATCAACCAAATACTTTGCCTCATTGTTATATTTTGCTATATCATTTATATTAATTGTTACTGCTGCTTATTTTATTATTGGAATATCCGCAAGATTTTTTGGCAACGATGGACAATATATTTATAAGACTGGCAATACTACTTTTACAATAGGAAGTAAAAATTCTGAAGGATCTTTAGTACCTGTTACACTAACGGTACAAATTCCTGATTCCATCAATGTCAATAAATCATACTTGGTGCTGTTACAGCAGATTCATATCCATCTGTAAAGAATGAATTTTTAAAAGAAAATAAAAAAGTAAAAGCTGTAAACCTATACAATGTAAATACTATGCAAGAAAAATCTGTTATGGTTTATGAGAATGGAAATTATATAAATCGAAAACCGAATTCATTTCGATTTATTAAACATGAACATATTGGAGACTCCCAATATTTAAGGATTAAAACCACAAGTACTTTAACAAACCTGGCTTTAATGCTAAGAGAATATTTAAATAAATTCTCTTTTTTATATTCTGGAAATGTACTTTTTAGCATTAATTTTAAAAGAACTGGCTAAAGAAATTTATTTTTCGAAAATTCTTTCAAAGTATATAGCTAAACTTGGTTATTTACTACTTTTTTCACAATTAATTCCCCTAATCTATACTTTTATTGATGTGAAATTATTTGGGAATGTAACAATAGTGCCTCAAATCTTAAGATCTTTACGAGACACCTATTTCGAAAATATACATGTTTCATTTAATCCAGTTATTGACGTGGAGATGTACATCATTTTTTTAGGTAGTGTATTGGTTTTGCTTACCAAATTAATAGAAAGAGGAAGAGTATTAGAAGAAGAAAATGAATTAACAATATAAATTATGCCAATCATTGTAAATCTCGATGTAATGCTCGCCAAAAGAAAAATGCGTTCAAATGAATTAGCAGAAAGAATTGGCATTACAACAGCAAATCTTTCTATTTTGAAAACAGGAAAAGCAAAGGCTATTCGGTTTTCGACTTTAGAACTTATCTGCGAAATTCTGGAATGCCAGCCTGGAGACATTATGGAGTTTGTAAAGGAGAAATAATTTTTTACCAGAAAAAACTTACTCCATGTAACTAAGATTATTGAACAAAAAAAGCCAAACATCTCTGTCTGGCTTTTCATTTATTTTGAAATTATCTTAGTCAACTAAAACAATTACTTTATTGTCTTTCATCTCGATTGTACCTGAATTGATCTCTAATGTATAGGTCTGTTCATTTACTTTCGTGAATTTGCTCGCTACATCTTTAGAAAAACTAAATTTTGGAGCTGCAATTTTTACAGTTCCTTTTTCCAGAATAGAAACAATAGGAGCGTGATTATTTAATATTTGAAAGCTTCCATCAACTCCAGGTAATGTAACTGAAGTTACTTCTCCTGAAAATAATTTTGCCTCTGGTGATACTATTTCTAAAATCATAACTATTTTTTAAATTCCAAATTATAAAATTCCAAATCCCAATTTTGGAATTTGGAATTTTTATTTTTTGTTGTTTATCAAGCTGTGCTTGATTATGCTTCAGCCAACATTTTTTCTCCAGCTTCGATAGCATCCTGAATAGAACCTTTCAAGTTGAAAGCTGCCTCAGGAAGATGATCTAACTCACCGTCGATAATCATGTTGAATCCTTTAATAGTATCTTTAATATCAACCAAAACTCCAGGAATACCTGTAAATTGTTCTGCTACGTGGAAAGGCTGAGATAAGAAACGTTGTACACGACGTGCTCTCGATACAGAAAGTTTATCTTCTTCAGATAATTCTTCCATACCTAAGATTGCGATAATATCTTGTAATTGTTTGTATTTTTGAAGAATCTCTTTTACTCTTTGTGCACAGTCGTAGTGCTCATTCCCTAAAATCTGTGGAGTCAAAATTCTTGAAGTAGAATCTAACGGGTCAACCGCTGGATAAATACCTAGCTCAGCAATTTTACGAGACAATACAGTTGTAGCATCTAAGTGAGCAAACGTTGTTGCCGGCGCCGGGTCAGTTAAGTCATCCGCAGGAACGTAAACCGCTTGTACAGATGTAATAGATCCTTTGTTTGTAGAGGTAATACGCTCTTGCATAGCTCCCATCTCTGTTGCCAAAGTTGGTTGGTATCCTACTGCAGAAGGCATACGTCCTAAAAGTGCTGATACCTCAGAACCTGCTTGTGTAAAACGGAAGATGTTATCAACGAAAAACAATACGTCTTTCCCTTGATCAGTTCCGGCTCCATCACGGAAATACTCTGCGATAGATAATCCTGAAAGTGCTACACGGGCACGAGCTCCAGGTGGTTCATTCATTTGACCGAAAACGAAAGTAGCTTTAGACTCTCTCATTCCTGGCATATCTACTTTAGACAAATCCCATCCTCCATTTTCCATAGAGTGCATGAAATCATCACCATATTTAATAATTCCTGACTCTAACATCTCACGAAGTAAGTCATTTCCTTCTCGTGTTCTTTCACCTACTCCTGCGAATACTGAAAGTCCACCATGACCTTTTGCAATATTGTTGATCAATTCCTGAATCAATACTGTTTTACCAACACCGGCACCACCAAACAATCCAATTTTACCCCCTTTTGCGTAAGGCTCAATCAAATCAATTACTTTAATACCTGTGAATAAAACTTCAGAAGAAGTTGATAAATCTTCGAATCTAGGTGCTGGTCTGTGGATAGATAATCCATTATCACCATCTTTTGGCAAGTTTCCTAAACCATCGATAGCATCACCAATTACATTAAACAAACGTCCGTAAACATCTGGTCCAACTGGCATTTTGATTGGATTTCCTGTCCCAACCACTTCATAACCTCTGCTCAAACCGTCAGTTGAGTCCATCGAAATGGTACGTACCGTGTTTTCACCAATGTGAGATTGTACTTCTAGAACTAACAATGTTCCGTCTTTTTTTGTGATTTCTAATGAATCATAAATTTTTGGAAGTTCAACATCTTTACCGTTGAAAACTACATCAACTACTGGTCCAATGATTTGAGCAACTTTTCCTATTACTTTTGACATTACTTATGTGTTTATTAAATAGCTATTTAGGTTTATCGAAAATACCTCTTTTTTCAGAGCGCAAAGATAAATTTTTAAAATATAAAATCAATATTTTTTTTATAAAAAATACTGCCTTTTTGTTTGATTCCTAAAACTCAGGCCTCAAATATCGAAAACGGCAATTTTTTTCATAAATAAAAAAAGCCACTACATTTTAGAAAAGAGTGGCTTTCTTCATTTAACAAATGTTTTTTTATAAGGATGCCGGATATTGAATTGGGTATAAAGCCAAATCAACATGACGGAGCGTTGAACCATACTTTGCATTAATCGCATCTATAAAAATATTAGCAATTAAACCATAGCCTCTTGCACTTGGGTGAACTCCATCTAAAGAAAAAGCGCCGCCTGTTACATAAGCTGATGTCAGGCTGAAATTGCCAAATTTAATTCCAGTACTTGATAATTGTGTCAATACAGCTCTTGTGTCAACAAATGCCAAACCTTTTTCAGTTGCAATTGCTGCAATTGTTGTATTATATGCATCTGTTGCATTTTTAATTTCTGTAGTTTCTACAGGAATCAAAACGTGTTTGTCTTGTAAAGGATATGTTACACCGAATTTATTTAAAGGGGCTGGCGGTGCGATTCCAATCCCTGAATCAGTAGCTGTCGGAGCAGCACCAATATCAGTTCTTGTTGGCAATACAACTAAGTCTGTAGCTTTGGCCTGTCTTGCCTGTCCGAAAACAGAACCATAAAAGGCAGCAGTTTGTGCGCCTAATGTTGGAGTAAAAGCAGCAGTTAACTGGGCAGATAAATTAGCTAGGCTCTCATCCTTAATTAATAGTGGATTTGATCCTGTTTCAGATAATAAATTAATTCTATCACCTGCGTTAAAAGCGGTTAAAGCTTGTTTTAGCGGGCCATATAATTGCGTATTAAGTGCCTGAATAGTTGCTTTTCCAACTGCTTCATCATTATTACCCAGTGATTTAGCTGTAAGTGGATTGTAAGGTACTGTTGTGAAATAAGGCAATGCTGTGATATATGGTAAATTCGCCACTACTCCTTTTGCTCCATTTGCGGTTAAACTCGTAACCAAAGAAGAATAAACGCTTGCAAAAACTGTTGGATCTGTAATGTCATTTCCGCCATACGTTGCAGGATTCATGTTTCCAGTTTGGTCTTTGCCGATGCCGCCAGAAGTTGCATAACTTAAAACGTCGTTTCCTCCAATAAATAAAGAGAAAAAAGTTGGTCCCTGTGCAACTGCATCTGCTAAAACTGTTGTTGAAGGTGTACTGGCGAATCTGGCAAAATATGGATTTGCTGCTCCCGATGCTACTCCTGCAACATTTCCAAAATTGGCAGCAACTAAATGAAAGCTTTTAGCTCCCGGAACACCTAAATTACCAAATGAACCCGTAAGATGAGATGTAATTTCTGTAGTTGGAGTTCCTGCTACATTAACCGGTGCTGTACCATTAAAATAGAGGCGCGTTCCGGCTACAACATTTCCTCCCAAAAGCAATCCACCAATATTATCATTCATAAATGGCGTTGTAAAAGATCCTCCGCCTGCAGCAGCAAATTGCTGTGCCAAAATATTTGTATAGGCACCTTCCTGACCTTTTTTAAACAAGGCATTATCACTATATCCTGCAGCAAAAGAATCTCCAAGTGCTACATATTTTGTAAAAACTGCAGAACCAGGTGTTACCGGAACCTCTTCCGGAGTTTTGTTATCATCATCATTATTACAAGCTGCCATAAAGGTTAAAGAAACCAAGAATAGCCATTTTATATTTTTTTTCATGTTATTAACTTTTTAATTATTAGCTCTTTCTTATTGTTAAGCCCTAAAAAGAAAGATTTTTTTGACCAAATATCATTGTGATTTAAGGATTAATTATCCATGAAGCAAACCACATATGACCAATCATACCTGCACCAACTACCTGAAGATAATCTTTTCCAAAAAGATTTGTTGCTCCCACTTTAATAACAGATTTCAATTTTGGAATACCATAATTTATCTGCGCATCAAGAACTGTATTTTCAGGGATCATACCATCTCCAAAAGAAGATTGCCATAAATATTCTGTGTTCCATCTTACATTAACATTAAAGCCTAAGTTTTTAGTCACCTTAGCATTCCCAAAAGAACCTTTAATTCTATGTTTCGGCGTATTAAAGCCGGCAACAAAGCTTGGGTCTTCTGATTGGTCAAAATCAAATTGAGCATAATTATAATTAACTCCTAATTCAAAGTCTTTGTACACTTTTTTAGACAAACCAACTCCAAAGCCAAATGAAGTGATTTGGGCAGTAGTATTGGTGTAAACCTGATAAACTCTTCTGTCACCAAAGGCTAAAGCAGCATAACCTCTCTGAACTTCTGCATCTGCAGGATCAGTTCCTACTATTCCGTAATAAGGTGTAATTACTCGTGAAGTATTCATAAAATCATTGTAAATATTGTAATAAGCATTAAGGTCAATTGACAAATCATTTTGGACTACTGTGCGATATCCTGCTTCAAAAGCCTGTACTTGTTCTGGTTTTACTAATTTAGGATTGGCCACTTTAAGATCACCAGTATTTCCAGATGCGGCAAATGCCTGAACGGAAGTTAATGTATAGGAATTATCGTAAGCTCTGCGTCCTGATAAGTTAACTGTTGACCCAACGTCTGGCAAAGCCTGGCCAGCAAGACTAACAGGCTGCGTTTCCTGAAAACGATCTAAATTATCAGATGCAGAACCAATTAGTGCAAAAGGGCCTAAATCTAAACCAATATATTGATCCTGAGTAGTTGGGTTACGGAAACCTGTTTGATAAGATATTCTGAAATTATGTCTTTTTGATTCACCTGCAGAATACACAAAAGAAATTCTTGGTGAAATATTACCGTCAAAATTTTGACTTTTGTCATACCGAATAGATCCTGTAAATTTTAATCTTTCATCCATCCATTTTTTTTGCAATTGTGCATAAGCTCCATATTCTTTATAGTCTATTGGACCATCATAATCTGTAAAAATTGTTCCTTCTGAATTCATTATGTATTTTCTCCATGATCCACCAATCTGAATTTCGGCAAATTTGATAATATCTCTGAAATTGTAATTTATATCTGAATGATATAATTTTGAATTATCAATAAATTTAGCACCCTGAGTTAAGTCAGGATTAGAAGTAACAGTTGTAAGTGCATTTGTAAATTGTGCAGAACCCGGCTCAAATCTTGGTGATCTCGGAGCATCAGGATTAAGAGGATCTGTATTTGGTACTAATCCTAAATTTGGCGAAACATTGTAATCTGCAAAATTTCGGGCATAATTAGCTGCATCATTTGCATTAAGGCCAAGTACTGCAGAGGACAACTGAAACGCTGTTCCGTAATCTGTAAACCAGTTTTTATCAGATTTAGCCAGTCTGTTGATATTCCATCCGGCAAATCTCATGTCATAAGAATCTCCAGCATCTTCGCTTGTAAAATAAACCCTTCCAAAAAAGTTTTTCCCTTTTATTTCGAATTTACCCTGCTGCATTAGGAAATCTTTCAAAGCATATCTGTTTGCTCCCTGATAAATGGTACTTCCTGTGCCAATTTTATATTGCAATATGATTTCAGTATCATCTGCCCATGGTTTAATATGAGCACTAAAATCTGCCTTCATACTTTTAACTTTATTATCAGTTAAATCCTGTTCCCGATATCCGGTTCTGCTAACCTGTCCAACATTTGGAATAAAAGTTGTAACCTCATCTCCATAAATATTCAATCCATCGTAATTTTGATTCATTGCATGTCCAATAGAGCCTCCAGTCATACTTCTGGTATCTGCTGCGATCCATTCAGAAGCTTCCATATAGGTGAAATTTGCTTTCATTGCAAAATGCTTCGTAAACGCTTTTGCTGCTCTAATTCCAAAATCATTATAGTCGTTTGTTCCGGCTGCATCCTGGCTTGTTTGCCCGTATTTATAATAAACGCTTATTCCTTCATTCGTAAAAGGACTTTTACTGCTCATGAACATAATACCGTTAAAAGCATTAGCGCCGTATAGTGCAGAAGATGCTCCAGGCAAAAGTTCAACACTCGCTACATCAATATCAGAAATTCCAATTAAGTTACCCAAAACAAAGTTTAAAGCTGGAGATGAATTATCCATTCCGTCAACTAATTGCATAAAACGAGTATTTGCTACCGTAGCAAAACCACGAGTGTTAATGGATTTAAAAGAAATACTGCTGGTGTTAAAATTAACCTCTTTTAAGTTTTCTAAACCATCATAAAAAGTGGCGGCGGTTGTGTTTTTGATTTCCTGAATTCCCATTCGTTCAATAGTGACCGGAGATTCAATTACACGTTCCGGAGTTCGCGACGCAGAAACAACAATTTCATCCAATTTTGTTTCCTCATCTTTCAAAACTATGTTTACATTTTGATTTGCCGATGCAATAGTAATAGTTTTTGATTCAAAACCTACAGCAGATACTTTAATTGTATAAGGCAGCTTTGCAGTAGTGTTTAATTTGAATGACCCGTCAAAATCAGTAGATGTGCCATTGTTAGTACCCGATACGCTAATATTGGCTCCTGGTATTGATTGCTTGTTGCTGTCTGTAACAGAACCGGTAACAGAATTCTGCGAAAAAGATAATCCGCTGATAAACAACATAATTAGTAAATAGACTCTCATTGGTTAGTATTTTGTTAGTTTATATAGCCAAAATACAAATAATTTTAATATTAATAAAAAAACGTTAAAAAAAATTAATATTTATCATAATTTATCGCTTTATTTTAATTATTTGATATGCTGATTTATTAAACTTAAATCAATAAACCAACATTAACAAACCAAAATAGTATGCATACATAATAATTTTAAGAAAAAAACTGCATTTATCTTAAAAATTCGATTTATAAAAAAATATTTGGCAATAAAAAAAGCGAGATTGACATCTCGCTTTAATTTATAAATATTTGGCATTAAAAATTATTCTACAGTAACAGACTTAGCAAGGTTACGAGGCTGGTCAACATTACATCCTCTCATTACGGCAATATGATAAGATAAAAGCTGTAAAGGGATAGTAGTAATTAAGGGAGACAATGCGTCAGAAGTTTCTGGAATTTCAATAACATAATCTGCTAATTCACGAACCTGTGTATCACCTTTGGTAACTACCGCAATAATTTTACCACTGCGGGATTTAATTTCCTGAATGTTACTTACAATTTTATCATAGTGTCCTTGTTTAGGAGCTATAACTATAACCGGCATTTGTTCGTCAATTAGAGCAATTGGGCCATGTTTCATTTCTGCTGCAGGATATCCTTCGGCGTGAATATAGGATATCTCTTTAAGTTTTAAAGCACCTTCAAGGGCAACAGGAAAATTATAACCGCGTCCTAAATACAAGCAGTTTGGAGCGTCTTTAAAAGCTGCAGCAATTTCTTTAGCTCTTTCGTTTGTTTCTAATGCTTCTGCAACTCTTTCAGGAATTATTTCTAATTCTTGTAAAAAAGTGTGGAAATCAGTATTTGATAAAGTTCCTTTTGCTTTTCCTAATCTTAAAGCAATCATTGTCAAAACGGTTATCTGAGTAGTAAAGGCTTTGGTTGAAGCTACTCCAATTTCAGGTCCTGCATGTGTATAAGCACCTGCGTGACTTTCTCTTGAAATTGAGGATCCAACAACATTACAAACGCCAAATACAAAAGCACCATTTTCTTTTGCTAATTTAATAGCGGCCATTGTATCAGCTGTTTCTCCTGATTGAGAAATAGCGATGACAACGTCGTCTTTATTGATAATTGGATTTCGGTATCTAAATTCAGAAGCGTATTCAACTTCAACTGGGATACGGGTGAATTCTTCAAAAATATATTCGGCAACTAAACCAGCATGCCATGACGTTCCACATGCCACGATAATAATACGATTTGCGTTTAAGAATTTCTCAATATTATCCTCAACGCCAGCCAGTTGAATGATTCCTTCATTTGCATGAAGTCTTCCTCTGTAAGTATCTTTAATTACGCTTGGCTGCTCGTATATTTCTTTTAACATGAAATGATCGTAACCGCCTTTTTCAATTTGCTCCAAATTCATTTGAAGTTCCTGAATGTAAGGGTCTACTAAAGAGTCGTCTTTTATTTTTCTTATTTTAAGAGGTTTGTGTAATCTGATATTTGCCATTTCACCATCTTCTAAATATATAGCATTTGAAGTATATTCGATAAATGGCGAAGCATCAGAAGCAATAAAGTATTCACCTTCTCCAACTCCAATAGCTAAAGGGCTTCCTAATCTTGCAGCAACAATTTCATCAGGATTTTTTTTATCAAAAACGGCGATAGCATATGCACCTACAACTTGGTTTAAAGCAATTTGAACTGCTTTACCTAATTTTATCTTTTCATTTTTCTGTACTTCCTCAATTAAGTTAACCAAAACCTCAGTATCGGTATCAGAATGAAATATATAACCTCTTTTTTTTAATTCTTCTTTTAAAGGAGCGTAATTTTCGATTATCCCATTGTGAATAATAGCTAACTCTCCAGAATTAGAAAGATGTGGGTGCGAGTTAACATCATTAGGAACCCCGTGAGTTGCCCAGCGTGTATGACCAATTCCAATTGTTCCGTTGGTGGTGAAATCTGCCTTTGCTTTTTCCTCAAGATCCGAAACTTTTCCTTTTGTTTTACAAAGTTTAATACCTGATTCCTGTTCATATAACATTACACCGGCACTATCATATCCTCTGTATTCGAGGCGCTTTAATCCTTTGATAACAATAGGATAAGCCTCTCTGTGACCTATATATCCAACAATTCCACACATATCTTATTTTTTAATTTGGTTTCGTGTAGTAAATCTGAAGCTTTACTCTTTTGGCATAATTAGCATCAGTTTGAGGAATATTACTTCCAAATAATACGGTTCCTAACGGATTCATTACCGATGCCGTTGGGATTTCTGAAAAAATACTTTGTTTCGTTTTAGTTTTGTCTAATTTGGCTGATGTGATTACATTGATGTCTTCAGTAACAACTAAACCTAATTTAACATTCTTAGCATCAGCGTTTTTAATGATGTTTCGAATATGGTTTGTAATTCTTAATTTATATGTAGTGCCTCGACCATTTTCGTCTAAATTAATTATCCCCCCAAAAACAGTTCTGTTTTTTTTAGGATCACCATTCGGGCTTGTAGAACGATCAGCAGAATAATCTAAAAGTATCGTATTGTTGGTTAAATCGTATAAATATATTCTCGTAGGTTCTGTGGTGCCTGTCATTTTTTGTGAATCAATAGTAAAGACTAAATTAGCTTCATTAGCCAGCCATTTTTTAGACTTAACATTATTTCTGATTTCGTCTAATTCATCTGATACACTGTTTGGAGTATCTTCCCAATCTCCATTATCATTGTATTTTCCCAAGTCGGTTTTGTCAAATAGCTCAATAACGGCCATGGAACCTTGTCCGCCTTTTAGATATAATTTTTCGTCCGGGGTAGGGGTAACTTCGTTTTCAGTAGCATTTGTATAATCAGAAGGAGTATTGCTTTCTTCTAAAAGATTTACCGTATTTCCGGTTAAATTGATAACCAGAGTTTTTGATTCCATTTCAGTTTCTGCATCTGTAGTTATAGCTGTTTTTGCTTTATAAAAAATATTAATTTTTCCCTCACTAAACTTAATTTTAGCCATTTGGCTTGGTAAGGTCCCTGATTTTTCTACTTTGAAATATAATCCTTTAAAGTAGTTTTTGAAAACATCATCTGCAGCTAATTTGCTGGCAGGCGCATCAAATATCTTGGTTTTAAAAAAGTCTTTATTCAAATGCAAACGCATTTCTGGTTTGATTCTTTTAGTAACTTCAGCGGCAGTTTCAGTTTTTGGAGTTGTTTCTTTTATTTCTTTTGCATTAAAAAAGAATCCATCATTTTCTGAGTTATCCGTTACAATGGTCACATTACCCGCTGGGTCTTTTACTGTTTTGGTTGTTTGGTCATTTAATCTTACGCCTAATATCTCAGCCTGTTTTTCGAAATCACTATTTCTGTCTGTATTATAAAACTGATTGATGTCATAGTTGTTAGCGTTATAATTGTTCAGGAAAATACCAGATTCATAAACGCTTAATTTTATTTTTCCGTCGTTAGGACCGTAAATAGAATCTAAAACATAAGCAGTGCTGCCATCAGTAGCACTTTGTTCCGGCGCAATATGGCTAAAATAAGGAATATTTAAAGTTATACTGTCAATAACTGCTCCTTCTCCCAATGTAGGGGCATATGATGCTAATGAAACCTGAGTATTAAAATTCGCTGTAGTTGTTCCGAAAACTGCATTGTCGTAAACACCTAATGCGTTTACTGCTAGGTTATTAGAGGCAACAGGAGTGACTTTCTGATTATAAGTTGTAACACTATAGTTTTCTCCTTCCAGGTCAAAATGATTGTCTCCAATTAAATCATCGCCTATGGCATTGAACTCTTTATCGCAGGAATAAAAAACAACAACTGTTGCTATTAAAAGAATTTTCTTAAAAAAAGAAGTATTATACATGTTTAATAATAATGTTAAAATTTAAAGCCCCATACTTTTATAGAAATTTGTATACGCTTCTGCGAATGCATCTTTCGTGGCGAAAGGTAAAAAAGGTTTTCCTGAAGATTCTATAAATTTTGTTAAACTTGGCGATACATTTTGTGAAGCAATTATTACAGCATCTGAGTGTAAAATGCTTGCTTTTAAAATGTTTTCGTAGTTTGGAGTTTCTAAATCTGCAATACTGTCGTGTGGGACACCATCAAATTTTACTTTGTTGATCATTTGTAAATCCAGATTTTCATCAAAAGATTGTCCGTAAACTGAGGTTACAATTTTAGTTTCAGAAAATAAGGCTTCATTTTTATAATAATGTTTCATATAAATTGGAAGCATAGCCGCTAACCATCCATGAACGTGAATGATATCCGGAACCCAATTTAGTTTCTTTACGGTTTCAACAACTCCTTTTGCAAAAAAAATGGCTCTTTCGTCATTGTCAGGGTATAAAACCCCTTCTTCATCTGCAAAAGTTGCTTTTCTTTTAAAATATTCGTCATTATCAATAAAGTAAACCTGAATTCTTTCTTTAGGAATTGATGCTACTTTGATAATCAGGGGCATATCTAAGTCGTTTACTACCAAATTCATCCCTGAAAGCCTGATAACTTCGTGTAACTGATGTCTTCTTTCGTTAATATTTCCATATCTTGGCATGAAAATTCTTATTTGTCCACCCTGATCATTTATCATTTTAGGCACATCATAAGACATTAATGAAACCTCATTTTCAGCCAAATAAGGCACGACTTCAGATGATACATATAATATCCTCTTATCTTTCATAATAGTATTTTACTTAATTTTTGGTAATAAAAACGATGCAAAATTACAAAATTTTATGCAGTTATTAACTAATATATTATGTTTGCACTAAATTTTAATAATACCGCCATGCATATTTTCTACGGCAAAGTAGCCCTGATAGCTTATTTAAAAACTATCAAAACAGCAAATTCAACTATAGGATTTGTACCCACGATGGGCGCTTTACACCAAGGGCATCTGGCTTTAATGCAACGCTCAATTAAAGAAAATGATGATACCGTTGTGAGTATTTTTGTCAATCCTACTCAATTTAATAGTACTGAAGACCTCGAAAAATACCCTCGTACACTTGAAGAGGATGTTAGAAAAATGAGAGGTTTAAGTGATAAAATTATCCTATACGCTCCCTCTGTAGATGATATTTATGAAGGAAATACTGTATCTCAATCGTTTGATTTTGACGGATTGGAAAACCAAATGGAAGGGAAATTTAGACCAGGACATTTTAACGGTGTCGGAACTATAGTGAAAAGGCTGTTTGAAATTGTTTCGCCAACAAATGCCTATTTTGGAGAAAAAGATTTTCAGCAATTGCAGATCGTAAAAAAAATGGTCGAAAAAAACAACTTACCGGTTCATGTAGTGGGTTGTACTATTTTTAGAGAAGAAAACCAATTGGCAATGAGTTCCCGGAATGAACGTTTAACATCGGAGGAACGAAAAGAAGCTGCCATTATTTATAAAACCTTAACAGCAGCAAAAGAAGTATTCAAAGCAAAAAGTCCTCAGGAAACTATTGAATTTGTGGAAAATTCTTTTATAGATAACGAAAGATTTGACCTCGAATATTTTGTAATTGCTGACGAATCGACATTATTACCAATAGAGAATAAAATTAAGGACAAAAAATACCGTGCATTTATAGCAGTATTTGTTAATTCTATTAGGCTGATTGATACCATTTCATTAAATTAATTTACCTTTGCAACATGCAAATTCAAGTTATAAAATCAAAAATTCATCGTGTTAAAGTAACCGGAGCTGATTTAAATTATATTGGCAGTATTACTATCGATGAAACATTACTGGACGCCTCAAATATTATTGAAGGTGAAAAAGTATCTATTGTAAATATCAATAACGGTGAACGTTTTGAAACTTACGCTATTAAGGGTGAGAGAAATTCCGGCGAAATTACGCTGAATGGACCTGCAGCCAGAAAAGTCCAAAAAGATGATATCATCATCATTATTTCTTATGCAACCCTTGAATTTGAAGAAGCAAAAACCTTCAAACCATGGATTGTTTTTCCTAATGAAAATGATAATTCGCTAACTTAAATTTTTCTTTTGCTTTTTTTTCTTAATTTGTCAAATTTATTTTGCACAAACAAGATTCCTTTTGTCTTAAATTTCTTTTCTTTTTAAAAGTGCTACTTAACAAAAAAGCAAATAAAGTATTATATTGCCATCTTATTTTTAATACTTTTTAATTTCCCCAATCATGAAAAAAGTTTGCTTGTTTTTTGCTTTATTAATCTCCAGTTCTGTTTTTTCGCAAAAAAAATTCGACAACGTTAAATCTGAAATACTCGATGGAGAGAGAAGGATTACTATAGGGCTTCCTGCTTCTTATGAAGCTAATCCGTCTAAAAAATATCCGGTTTTGTATTTGCTGGATGGCGATTATTTATTCGATCCATTTTCAGGAGCTTTAACTTATGGTGTTTATTGGGATGATTTGCCTGAAATGATTATTATCGGAATTCACCAAAATCACGATGGAGAACGCTATGATGATTCTACTATCGATCAAAATGAAGGTTTGCCTTTTGAAAAAGGAGCAGCGTTTTTTGAATTTATCGGAGCTGAATTAATTCCTTATATTGAAAAGCAATATCGCACTACTCCTTTTAGAATTATAGCGGGTCATGATATAACAGCAAGTTTTATTAACTTCTATTTGTACAAAGAAACGCCTCTTTTTAACGGATATATTTGTTTAAGTCCTGAACTTGCTCCAAAAATGGAAATACGTATCCCGGAGAAATTTGCTAAAGTAAAAGAGCCATTTTTTTATTATCTGTCTGCAGGAGATGGTGATATCAATAAAATAAAAGAACCAATAGAAAAGCTAGCCAGCAATATTAAAGTTGCAAACAACCCCTTGGTAAATCTTAAATATGATTTGTTTAAAGATTCAACTCATTATTCAGAGGTTTTACATTCAATTCCAAATGCTTTATATCACATTTTTGAAGCTTACAAACCTATCAATTCAGCTGAATATAAAGATAAAATTGCAGTTCTTCAATCGGGTTATGCAGAATACTTAGAAAATAAATACAACACAATGTCAATGGTTTTAGGAGTTGATATTCCGGTTAGGATGAATGATTTTAAAGTTATTGAAAACCTTATTTTAAAAAACAATGCTTACGAGGAATTAGAAAAAATGGCTGAAATTGCAAATGTTGATTACCCTTTGGCTATGTTGGGAGAATATGAATTAGGTTTGATGTATGAAAAAAGAGGTGATCCGAAAAGAGCATCAAAAAGATATCAAAATGCTTCACAAATGGAGCCAATTGGTGATTTGAACAAAGATATGATGTACGAGAAAATTGATGAAATGAATAAGCTTGCCCAAAAAAGTAAATAATGTCTAAAGTTAAAACTTCCTTCTTTTGCCAAAATTGCGGAACACAATATGCCAAATGGCAAGGACAATGTAATGCCTGCAAAGAATGGAATACGATTGCCGAAGAAATTATTCAGAAGCAGGAAAAAGTAGCATGGAAAAGTGAACCGACTTCGACAAGTAAAGCACCACGGCCCTTAAAAATTAATGAAATCGATTCGGCTCAGGAAGTTCGAATGGACACTACAGACGGTGAATTGAATCGTGTTTTGGGTGGAGGAATCGTTCCGGGATCTTTAACGCTTTTGGGAGGAGAACCAGGAATTGGTAAAAGTACCCTTTTGCTGCAGATTTCATTAAAATTACCTTATAAAACTCTTTATGTTTCTGGTGAAGAAAGTCAGAAACAAATAAAGATGCGTGCCGAAAGAATTACGCCAAACAGTGACAATTGTTATATTCTGACGGAAACCAAAACACAGAATATCTTCAAACAGATTGAAGCGATTCAACCTGAAATTGTAATTATCGATTCGATTCAGACACTTCATACCGATTATATTGAATCTACCGCCGGCAGTATTTCTCAGATTAGGGAAACTACTGCCGAGTTGATCAAATTTGCAAAAGAAACCAATATTCCGGTTATTTTAATTGGACATATTACCAAAGACGGAAACATCGCAGGACCTAAAATCCTAGAACACATGGTAGATACCGTTTTACAGTTTGAAGGCGACAGAAACCACGTTTACCGAATTTTACGTTCTCTAAAAAACCGTTTTGGTTCAACGGCAGAATTGGGCATTTACGAAATGTTAGGAAGCGGTTTGCGGGAAGTAAGCAATCCATCCGAAATATTGATTTCGCATAAAGATGAAGAAATGTCTGGAACAGCGATTGCCACAACGATGGAAGGCATGCGTCCGCTGATGATCGAAATACAATCGCTGGTTAGCACAGCTGTTTACGGAACGCCACAACGAAGCACAACGGGTTATAATGCCAAAAGATTAAATATGATTTTGGCAGTTTTAGAAAAAAGAGCCGGTTTTCGTTTAGGCGCAAAAGATGTTTTCCTGAATGTGACAGGCGGAATTTCGGTAGATGATCCTGCAATTGATTTAGCTGTTGTGGCCGCTATTTTATCATCCAACGAAGATATTCCGGTTACGAAAGGTTTTTGTTTTGCCGGGGAAGTTGGGCTTTCAGGAGAAATTCGTCCTGTAAATCGGGTAGACCAGCGTATTCAGGAAGCTGAAAAACTAGGTTTCAATACTATTTTTGTATCGAAATATAACAAAATTGCCTTAAAAAATACCGGAATCAAAATTGAACTCGTGGCTAAAATTGAAGATGTGGCGAGTTTCCTTTTTGGTTAATTTTTATAAAACCTACTTATGAAATTTCCAAAACAAAATTTCTTCAAAGCGCTTAGAATAATTGCCCTGGTATTAGTTGTACTTTGTGTTGGACTTTACTTTTTTCGTGATTCTCTTTTAAAACAAGCTATTGCGAAAGTAACTCATAAAATGGCTGTTGATTACAATAGCACATTTTCTGTAAAATCAGCTTCTTTTGAAGGTTTGTCGGGAATTAAATTAACCGATATTATTTTGGTCCCTAAAAATGCTGATACTCTTTTCAATATAAAAAGAATAGGAACTACTATTAGCTTATCAAATCTATTAATAGGAAATGTTCAGATTGGAACTTTAAAAATCAATAACGGCTACATTCAACTGGTTAAAAAAGGAAAAGTTAGAAATTTTGATGCCTTTTTAAAAAAGGACGACACTGATAAAAAATCAGACGAAAAACGAAATTACGCCGATTTTGCTTACCGTATTATTTCAAAATTACTGAATTTGGTGCCGACCGATATGAAATTGGAAAATCTGAATTTTATAATTGATGATAACGGGAAAAAAGCATCTATAGCTATTAATAAACTCGTTTTAAATAACAAACAGCTAGAAACTAGTCTTCATGTTCAAAGCAGGAATTTTGATCAGCGCTGGAACATAAAAGGATTTGCCGACCCAAGAAATAAAAAAGCGGATATTCGTTTTTTTAATTTAGATACCGGAGCGATCAAAGTTCCATATTTAGATGAACGCTATAACCTAAAAGCAAGTTTCGATTCGATTCGTTTAAATGTCGAAAATATTGATAAAGACGGAAGCGAATTGCATATTGACGGTTATACATCTATCGCCAATTTAAAAATTAATCATCCAAAAATTGCCAGTAAAGATGTTGTAATTAAGAATGCACGATTTGATTACCGCTTTTTATTAGGTTCTGATTTTATTTCGGTTGACAGCACTTCAACCATGCAGCTCAATAAAATAAAAGTAAAACCTTATGTTTCGTATAATACCGAATCGGATACAGTTTATACCTTGAAAGTAGATATTCCTAAAATGCGGGCGCAGGATTTTATCGTTTCGTTGCCCGATGGTTTGTTTACGCATTTTCAGGGAATGGAAGCAACTGGTGTTTTTGATTATAAACTGGATTTTAAATTCAATAAAAACAAACCAAACACGTTGGTTTTTGACAGTAAACTGAATAAAGAAAACCTTAAAATCACTAAATACGGAGAAGCAAACCTGAATAAACTAAATGGGGAGTTTGTCTATCGTGCCATCATTCAAAATGTATTGCAGCGCCCAATTTTAGTTGGAAATGCAAATCCGAATTATACACCTTTAGATCAGATTTCACCTTATTTGCGAAAATGTGTACTAACGACTGAAGACCCATCTTTCTTTTCGCATCGCGGATTTATTACTGAGGCTTTCAAACAGTCGATTCTTAAGAATATCCGAACTAAAAAATTCTCGCGTGGTGCCAGTACGATTAGCATGCAATTAATTAAAAACGTTTTTCTGACGCGTGAAAAGACACTTTCGAGAAAGTTGGAAGAGATTTTATTGGTTTACATTTTAGAAAATAACCGAATTGCAAGCAAAGAAAGAATGCTAGAAGTGTATTTCAATATTATAGAATGGGGACCAAATGTGTATGGGATTGGAGAAGCAAGCCATTTTTATTTCCAAAAAAGGCCATCGGATTTAAGTGTTGATGAATGTTTGTACTTGGCTACTATTATTCCGAAGCCCAGAAAATTCATGTATCAGTTTAATGATCAGGGAAACTTGAAAGATTATGCATTACAAAATCAAAAATTCTTAAAGAACTTAATGTTTCGTCGCGGTCTTTTAATTCCGGAAGATACGCTAGGGCAATTGCCGGTTTATATTTCAGGGAATGCACGTTCGTTATTGCGAATAAAAGCTCCTGATTCAACTGTAGTTCCGGTTGATTCTTTATCGATAAGTGATGAGTTTGATTTGTAAAGTTTCTTGACAATTAAGCTATTTGCCAGGGTTGTCATTTCGAGGGACGAGAAATCACATTAGAAACCCGACAACAGTACGTCGCTCTCTCCTTCATTGATTTCTCCCTTCGGCCGAAATGACAATATTGGGTTTAAAAATTTCGGTCTTGGTGGCAAAACTATTTAAAATTCTTCAAAAATTCTTCCTTGTAAGTTGGTGAAACTTCAATTTCAGATCCATCGTGCAGGGTAATAATACCGCCTTTGTTATAAGACTTCACACAATTCATATTGATGATATGCGACTTGTGTACGCGAATAAAAGGCAATGGCAAAATTTCTGAAAAGTGTTTTAAAAAGCGGCAGACCATTTTCTTACTTCCATTATTCAAATATAAATCAGTGAAGTTTCCGTTGCCACGAAGACGAATGATTTCTTCCATTTTAACGACCTCAAAACCTTCAAGTGTAGGCAAAATTACCTGTTGTTTTTCAGGTTTGGATTCGTGAAAATTTTCGACAATGATTTTATTTCTGTTGAAGATTTCATGATTCATAATTTGATGATGCACCTTGTTTACAGCCACAATTAATTCTTCGATAGAAATAGGTTTTAGCAAATAATAGGCAGCACTTTGATTTAAAGCTTTAAGGGAATATTCAGAAAAGGCAGTTACGAATATGGTTTCGAATTGTAAATCTTTGCAGGCCTCCAAAACATCAAAAGCGTTTCCGAAAGGCATTTCGACATCCAGGAAAACCAATTGTGGCTGTATCTCGTGCAAAAGCGGTACAGCTTCTTTTATATTCTGAGCTTCTCCTACAACTTCAACCTGCGGACAATATTTGCTCAAATAATTTTTGAGCACTTCTCGCGCTGCCAATTCATCTTCGACAATAACACTTTTTATCTTTTGAAACGTCATCATATCGTATCAATTAAAGGAAAAACAATTTCGACTATGGTACCTGATTCCGGAAATTCTTTTTCGCTGATAGCAAAAGAAATGTTCTTTTTGTATAATTCATTCAGCAAACCAATTCGTTCTTTGGTATTGTTAAGTCCTCTTGATTCATGTACTTTCTGATTGCTTGTTTTGAGTTCCTGGCTTTTGGTTAAACCAATTCCGTTGTCTTCAATAATTACATTTACTTTTCCGTTATGGAGTTGAAATTTAAGATGTAAAAATCCTTTTTTGTCGAGATAGCGCAAGCCATGCCAAATCGCATTTTCCAGATGTGGCTGAATAATCATATTGGGCACAAAAACAGTTTCAGCATCGAGATCTTTATCAATAGTAACTTCAAAATCGAATTTATCCTGAAAACGTAAATGTTCCAATTCTAAATATTTTTGTAACTGCTCCACTTCTTTATCTAATATAATAAAATCCTTATTCGAATTTTCCATCATATCGCGCATAAGGGTCGAGTAGGAAGTGAGGTATTTATTGGCTTCGAGTTCTTTATTTTCAGAAATAAACTGATTGACGCTATTCAGGCTATTAAAAATAAAGTGCGGATTCATTTCGCGTCGCAACGACTGCAAAGCGATTTCTTTGTTTTTTGTTTTGATGGAAAAAAGCGATTTTACAATAAAAAGAAACAAAAGCAAAAGCAATATAACAGATCCGATAAGAAAATAATTGAACGTGTTTTTCTTTGTAATTAATTCGTCTTTAAGCGATTTTTCTTTCTCAAGCTGACGGATTTTGCCCTCCGTAATCTGGAACTTTTTAGTGTTAATCAAACTTGTATCTGATTGGATTAGCTGATCGAAATTTTGAAGGAATTGGTCATACAATGCCATGCTTTCTTTTTCATTTCCCTCGGCTTTATAGTATTTTACCAACTCTAATAATGTCTTTTTCGCTTCAGCTGAATTTCCTTTTCGAGAAGCCAGATCATAAGCCTCTTTCAGTGATACAAGAGCTTTTTTAGGTTCTTCTTTTTTAAAATAAAGAGTTGCCAGCGATTGTAATTGCTTTATCTGGGTATTAAAATCCTGGTTGGTTACGGCTTCCGCCAAAAGTTTTTCGTTGATACCGATTGCTTTTTCAAATTGATTGTCTGATGCGTATACTTTGGCAATCTCATTTTTGATTTTGATTACAGATTCAGGTTTGTCTTTTGCATAGACTAAAGCTTTTTTATAGCTTTCTATTGCAACTTTTTTATCTTTTAGATCTAATGAATTTTGCGCTTTCTGAACATAAGCTTCTGTAACTTCTTTGCTTTTCTTTTCTTTTTTCAGTAATTCAATATTAGAATCTACATAATTGGTCTGACTCGCGGGATTTGCATTATTACGTAAACGATTGGCATCATTTAAATTGATTTTTTCTTCAGAAACATCTTTTGACAATGAACCCGCAGTTTCATAATTTTTAATTGCCGAGCCAAAGTTCTTTTGGTTTTCCTGTGTTTTGGCTAAACTTCTTGTTACACGGGTTTTATCTTCGGTGAGTTTTAGTTTGGTATAACTGTTTAATGCTCTTTTAAAATACTCCTCGGCTTTTGCGTTGTCACCTTTGTTTTGGAATTCGATGGCAAGATGTTCATAATTTCGGGCAATTTGTCCTTCATCGTTTTCATCCAGCGACTTTTCTAAACTTTTTACGGCTTTGTTCATTTTTGATACTGGTGCCGCTTTCTTTTTTGAAATAGAATCTTGCGCTGTCATTCCAAAAGGAAATAACAGCAATAACAATAAAGATAAAATAGCAATTAATAATAAACGTCTCATATTATTACAATAATTTATGCGGGTTCTTAGCAACCTGGATTTTAGAACCTTCAAAAAATAATATTGTAAAGTAAAGTATTTTATGTTCCGTTTACAACTGGTTTCACCAAGTCAAAATACGGTTTCACCATTTCTTCAAAAAATGAGGATTTTTAGTTTTTAAGTTTGATCTGTAATCATCCTAAAAAACTAAAATTATGAAATCTAAACTTTTTATCTCTGCTCTTTTTTTTGCTGTAGTTTCTTCAATAAGTTGTAACTCTTCTACAGCAAAAAATAAAATTGAAACTAAAAAACCTGTTACTGTCGAAACTACTAAAATACAAGTTGCTCTTTTATTAGACACCTCAAGCAGTATGGACGGACTAATTGATCAGGCAAAATCGAGATTATGGAATATTGTAAATACTCTCACGACATTAAAATACGATGGAAAAACTCCGGATATTGAAATCGCTTTGTATGAATATGGTAATGATGGATTAACAGAAAAATCTAATTATATCAGACAGATAACACCGCTTTCGACAGATTTAGATTTGATTTCAGAAAAGCTATTTGCCCTAAGTACAAATGGAGGCAATGAGTATTGTGGAGCCGTAATTCAGGACGCTACCAAACAACTAAAATGGGCGAGAGAAAACCGGAACATGAAACTCATTTACATTGCCGGAAATGAAGATTTTAACCAAGGCAGAATAAATTATAAAGAAGCAATCAGCGACGCATTGAAGAACGATATTTATGTAAATACTATTTTTTGTGGAAATAAAACCGAGGGAATTAACACGCACTGGAAAGATGGTGCCGATTACGGAAAAGGAAAATATTTTAATATTGATGCTAATGAATCCGTAAGATACATTGCAACTCCTTATGATAATCAAATAACAAAATGCAATGAAAAAATAAACACGACTTATATTGGGTATGGTTCTAAGGGAGCTTCAAAAAAAAGGAATCAGGAAATGCAGGATAAAAATGCAAGAGGTGTTTCTGTTGCTAATTATGCAGAGCGCGCGGTAAGTAAATCAAAAGCAGTTTACAAAAACGAAAGTTGGGATTTGGTTGATAAGGTAAAAGACGATGCTGCAGCTATTTCAAAAATTAAGAAGGAAGAATTACCCGCTGAACTTCAAAACAAATCTACAGAAGAATTAAAAACGATTGTCGCCCAGAAATCAAAGGAAAGAGAAACGATTCAAAAAGAAATTGGCGAATTGGGCAAAAAACGCCAGCAATTTATTGATAATGAAATCAAAAAGAGTAAACAGCAGGATGATTTGGGTAATGCTATTAATACATCGATAGTGAGTTTTGCCAAAGTGAAAGGGTATTCGGTTGAAAAATAAATAGTTGCCAAAATCAATTCGTAAACCATGAAAAAGAATTGTTACATTTTACTTTTAAGTGGAATTTTTGGCTTGAGTTTTGCATGCAGAAACAATAACGAAAAGCCGTTAATAAATAGTAGTTCAAGACCGGTTTATTCCTATGAGGAGAAATTAAAAAGTGAGATCACTGAGATTCGGAGATTTTTGGGGAAATCTCCGAAATACAACTCAGATGTTGCTTTCTTTTTAGATATGAAGATAGAATCAGGAAAAAACCGGTTTTTTATTTACGATTTAAAACACATTAAACTACTTGACAAAGGCTTAGTAGGTCATGGCTTAGGTTCTGAAACAGGAATTTCGGGAAAACTCAAATTTAGTAACGTAAAAAATTCGAATTGCAGTTCTTTAGGAAAGTATGCAATCGGAGGTTCTTATTACGGAAAATTTGGAAAAGCTTATAAATTGTATGGTTTAGACAAAACCAATAGCAATGCTTTCGACAGAAATATAGTTCTGCATAAATATTATGATGTTCCTTTTGAAGAACAGCGAGATCCAATCTGCAATAGTCAGGGCTGTCCGATGGTCAATAAAAAGTTTTTTGGAGTTATGGAAAAACTGATCGATAACTCAAAAAAGAAAATTATTCTTGTGATGTATTATTGACAATTCTAAAACAAAAAATCCTGATAACTTCAAAGCTATCGGGATTTTTTGTTTTATGTCTCGTCCTGAAAAAAGTGGATTATAATCATCCTAATTATGTCAACAGAAAGAAAAGAGTGAGTTGTCCTGAAAAAGGTTGACTCGATTATGAAATTCTTTTTTTATGGCGCCGGATCCGGAATAATAGTCTGAACTTGCTCAATTTCGGCTAAGATTTCTTTTGAAAGTGTGATGTCAATTGTGGCAATATTTTCTTTTAATTGCTCCATTGTCGTTGCTCCAATAATAGCACTTGTTACGAAAGGCTGTTGTAGCACAAAACCTAAGGATAATTCAGTTAAGGTTAAACCGTGTTTATGAGCGATTTCCTGATATAAACGAGTCGCTTGTCTACTTTCGTCGCTATTGTATCGTTTGTATTGCGGAAAAAGATTGATTCTGGCATTTGGCAAATATTCGCCAGTTAAGAACTTACCGGTTAAGACACCAAATGCCAAGGGAGAATAAGCCAATAGACCCACGTTTTCATGTATGGATATTTCAGAAGAACCTACTTCAAATAGGCGATTCAATAAATTATATGGATTTTGGACCGTTTTGATTCTCGGTAAATTCTGGTATTTGCTTTCTTCAAGAAAACGCATCATTCCCCAGGCATTTTCGTTTGAAACACCAAGATGTTTTATTTTGCCTTCTTTGATTAATCCGTCAAAAGTTTCCAAAACTTCCCTGAAATTATCTTCCCAGGCATCTTCATAGCCACTAAAAGCTCTTTGTCCGAAATTATTGGTTTTGCGTTCTGGCCAATGTAATTGATACAAATCGATGTAATCTGTCTGAAGGCGTTTTAAACTGTTTTCTAAAGCGTATTTAATGCTTGCTGGAGAGAAATCTCCCTTTTCGCGCATATAAGTAAAATTCGGATTTGGGCCGGCGATTTTAGAAGCCAGAACCACCTTGTCGCGATTGCCAGTTTTTTTAAACCAGGTTCCAATGATTTTCTCTGTGCTTCCATAGGTTTCTTCACGAGCCGGAACTGAGTACATTTCGGCAGTATCAAAAAAATTTACGCCTTTTTCAAGTGCATAATCCATTTGTTGGTGGCCGTCTGCTTCTGAGTTTTGTTCACCAAAAGTCATAGTGCCCAGACAGATTTTGCTCACTTGTATATCGGTATTGGGTAAAGTAGTGTATTTCATGTTTAAGTTTCTAAATATTGAGCTTACTATTATAAAAAATCAAAGATACAAAGGTACTTTTCAAATGTAAACCCTTCCAAAGTTAAAAAAAACTAAACCTTTTTCTGAAATTTTAATGATTTGTATTAGAGTAATTTAACTTTTTAGTCTCCTTTTATTTAAAAAATATCTTGAAGATTGAAAATCAGATGATTTATGATTTTATGTGTAATATTTTACTGATTTAAAAATAATTTTATTTGTTTTTTTATTGTAAGTAAATACTTTGATTTCTTACTTTTTTCATTTCAAAAGATGTTACTCATCGACTAATAATGTTTTTCATCTAAAAGCTCTCAAAAATCATAAAAAGCCTGAATTTACAAGCTAATTTTGCTTCATATTTTTAAAGAAAATATATAAAAAATCAAAACCCTAACAGGTGTTTATACGTAGGTATAAGAAAATAGAATAATATAAATGATATTAGATTTTGATATTCAATAGAATAAGAGATTGACATTAAAAAACTAGTCGTTATAAATTCTTTTTTATAAGAATAAATAATTTTATTATGAAAAAAACTTTACTAAGATCTAAAATTTTAATAGCTTTTTTGTTTTTTGTTTTCTTGTTGTTAGGGAACACAGTTTTTAGCCAAACAACAGGAGATTATCGTTCAGTTGCTACCGGAAACTGGACTACTCTTAGCAGTTGGCAATATTATAATGGTAGTACATGGGTGATACCTTCTGGAACATCACCTCAAGGATATCCAGGACAATATACAGGAACGGGTGCTGTTTTTATTCAGGCTGGTCATAAAATAAGTATTGGAACTTCCGGTATTACTACAAATACTATGGGTACTGTTACAATTAGTGGGACGTTGAGTTTGACTGGAATCAGTACAGGGAGCGGTACTGTTTATGAAATAAAAACAAATAAATTGGTTGTCACTCCTGGGTTATCTCCTGCTGCAACAATTTCTTTTGAGGAAAAGGTTTCTTTAGTTTTGTCAGCAAATGCAGAATTGCAAGTTAGTACAGGTGGATTATCAACAGTTGGTAGCTGCAATGCTAATCAAGAGATTCAGATTGGTTCAACAAAAATCACTTCTTGTACAGGTAGTACAAAATTTTCAGACACAATGAGCCAAGGTGGGTATAACGCTTCTTGTTCTACTTTTAGTTTGACTAGTGTTACTGCTACTGGATCATGTGCTTCTCCTGGTACTTCTACTGTTACAGTTTCAGGTACCTCTTCAGGATTACCAATTGGTAACTATACGGTTGAATATAGATTAAGTTATGATTCTTATACAACTGTATATAATGGTTCAATGATAGTAAACACTGCTGGTTCAGGTACGTTTAATGCGAATGTATCAGTTGTAAATGTAACATCTTCAACAAGAATTAAAATTTATAAATTGACTTCTGGAAGTTGTACTTCTAATCTTTCCAGTAATAACGAATCTAATGTATCTTATAAATACACTACTTTAGGTAAGCCATCTGTAAACTCAGGGTATGGAGCTTGTTCGATCTGGAAAGCACAATGGAATAATGAAAGCTCTGATGGTTATTATTTCGATGTTTCAACAACTAATAATTTTGCAACTGGAACTTTTTTGCCTGGTTTTCAAAATCTACAAATAGTAGGATATCCATCTAGTTATGATATTACTGGTTTAACACCTGGAAATACTTATTATTATAGAATAAGATCCTATAATTATTGTGGAACTAGTGTGAATTCTAATGTAATTACATTTGTTGCTCAAGGTATTCCTGCTCCTATTGTTGGTTCCATAACACAGCCAAGTTGTTCTACACCAACAGGAAGTTTTACAATCACCAATTATAATAGTGCTATTGATTATGGATACAGTATTTCACCATCAGCTGGTTCTCGAAGTGGTGCAAACATAAGTGGTTTGCCTGCAGGAAATTACATTCTTTATTCGAGTGGTAATGGTTGTACTTCATCGACCTCTTTTACAATAAATGCTGTAGGTGCTTCAATTTCGTATGCAGGAAGTCCTTATTGCAAGTCTTTAACGACGCCTCAGTCAGTAACTCTTGTAGGATCAACTGGCGGTACTTATTCGGCTTCTCCTTCTGGACTTAGTATTAACAGCTCAACAGGCGATATAACGCCTTCTACAAGTATAACGGGGAGCTATACAGTAACTTATAATCGTCCAGTAAGTTGTCCAGGGGTTAACCCTACAACATCGGTTACCATTTCTGCTGTTCCAACTGCATCTATTTCGTACTCAGGAAGTCCTTATTGTAAGTCGTTAACAGCATCACAGCCTGTAACACAAACAGGAACAACAGGAGGAACTTATTCTGCTCCTGCTGGACTTATAATTAATAGTTCAACAGGGGAAATTACTCCTTCTACAAGTACAGTAGGCAGCTATACGGTCACATATACTTATGGATTAGGTGCCTGTACAGGTTTGACTACTACAGCAACTGTTGTAATAAATTCAGTTCCAGTTACTGCAGGTATGATCTCTGGAGCAATATCAGTTTGTCAGGGACAAGTGAGTGTTGGATATTCAGTTCCGGCAATTACTAATGCAACTTCATATGCGTGGTCATATTCGGGAACTGGTGCAACATTTACAAATGGTACAACAAGAAATCCTACAATTACATTTGCAGCAAATGCGACTGCAGGAAATCTTACTGTTTATGGTGTTAATTCTTGTGGTAATGGTACTGTTTCTGCAAATTATGCAATTACAGTAAACCCATCACCAACACCAACGTTCACCACACCTGCTCAGACTCAAACCTGTGCAAATGAACATATTACCTATACTACTCAGTCCGGACAATCTAATTATGTGTGGACGGTTTCAGGAGTTTTAAATACAGATTATAGACTTATTGCAAGAGGAACTAATACCAATCGTGATATTGTTATTGAATGGTTAACTGCAGGAACTAAAACAGTTACTGTTAATTATAGCAATTCAAACGGTTGTAATGGGGCAACAGCAGCTAGCTATACAACTCAGGTGACTGTTGTTGACAGAGGAAGGGTAATTGGTGGAGCGCATATTTGTAAAGGAAGTTCTTTGCCAACTCTAACCTTGCGAAATGATGCAGGAAATTCAGTTTATCCAGATTCTTCATCGATTTTAATATGGCAATATAGTGATGAACTTAATAATACTAACTGGCAAGATATTGCAGGTACTGCCGGTCAAACATCATATACTCCAACAGCATTTTCGGGTGCTTTTAGGACTTATCAGGTTTTATTGAAAAACGGTATTTGTACAAAAACTTCTATAGAAAGCAGAATTAATATAGATGCTTTTAATGCTCCAACTTTAGGTACAACGACTTATCCTACTTGTTCAGTTTCAACGGGTAGTGTAGTCCTGAATAATTTGCCAACAGGAAATTGGACAATAAATCAAACTGGAACTGTAACGAAAACCTACCCTAATACAATTGCAAACACGACTAGTTATACGGTTACGGGATTAACTGCTGGTACTTATACTTTTACAGTTAAAGAAGGAAGTTGTACTTCAGATGCTTCTTCACCTATAAAAATTCAGGCAGGAAATACCTGGGATGGTACAAAATGGTCAAAAACTGGTAATACTACATTGCCAACTGCTGGAGATGTAATCGTTTTTGAGGGTAATTATACATTGTCAAGTGATTTGACTTCTTGCAGCTGTATCGTAAATTCAGGAGATGTTGTCATAAGTGCTGGCAAAACATTAAATATTACGAATGCCGTAACAGTTAACGGAGGTTCTTTAACATTTGAAAACAATGCCAGTTTGGTGCAAATCAATGATGTAAACAATAACTCAGGTCCTATAACCTACAAGCGAAATTCCCAGCCTATGAAGAATTTCGATTATACGTATTGGTCATCGCCAGTAGAAGGTCAGACTTTTTATAATTTATCACCCAATACACTTTGGGATAAATATCTGTCATTTACAGGAACTGTGTGGAGAGAAGAATTGGGGGCCAGTGCAATGCAGCCTGGAATCGGTTACATCATTCGTGTACCTAAACCCAATTCGGTATATCCAAACGGTAAGGATTATTGGACGGGTACTTCTTATACACAGCAAGTTGAATTTATAGGCAAACCCAACAATGGAAACATTACCAGCAGTCAGTATATGGAGAAAGACAAATATTATCTGATAGGTAATCCTTATCCTTCGGCTATCCATGCAGATGATTTTTTGTATAGCAATGTTAATAATAGAGGCATTTTGGGAGGTACAATCTATTTATGGACGCACAATACAGCCATTAAGATTGTTAATTCTAAACTGGCTTATGTTTCAGACGATTATGCGAGTTATAATTTAACTGGTGGTACAGCTACAAGGGCAGCCGTTAGTCCGGGTGCTAATACAGATATCCCACAAGGCTACATAGCTGCAGGTCAATC
>NZ_JBGQOF010000013.1:0-127150 GCF_052113665.1 Flavobacterium sp. W22_SRS_FK3
CCTCCTTAGCTCAGTTGGTTAGAGCATCTGACTGTTAATCAGAGGGTCCTTGGTTCGAGCCCAAGAGGGGGAGCAAACTTTTTTTAGCAAACATATTTACCTTTAAGGTGATTCCTCCTTAGCTCAGTTGGTTAGAGCATCTGACTGTTAATCAGAGGGTCCTTGGTTCGAGCCCAAGAGGGGGAGCAAAAGGAAAAGCCATTCTTCGGAATGGCTTTTTTATTTCTATACTTTGCAAACTCTAAATAGTTTCCCATTTATTCAAATCCGTTTTTTAAAGCAAAAACAGCTAATCCTACGCGAGTTTTTAATTCTAATTTTTCAAATAAAGAATCTCGGTAACTTTCGACAGTTCGTGGGCTGCAAAACATTTTTTCTGCTATTTCCTTATAATTCATTTCGGTAATGGTGTATTTTAAAAATTCTTTTTCTCTAGCGGTAAGCTTGATGGTATCGTGTTCTTCATTTTTGTTATTTAGGCTGGCAAAAACAATTCTGGAAGCCCAATCCTGATAATAAAAGCCTTCTTTTGCGACTTGTTTTAGTGCTTTTTCCAGCTCGTACGGACTTGTGTTTTTGAGTAAATAACCATTAATGCCAATTTGAATCATTTTAATAACGCTTTGGTTATCATTTTGCATACTCAATATCATGATTAGAATATCTGGATATAATTTTTTCAGCCATTTTGCAGTTTCAAAACCATCCATAATGGGCATACTTATATCAAGTAAAACGATATCCGGGATTGGTTTTTTTAATTGAAACTTATCTTGTAGGTCTTTCCCATTTTCGCATTCATATAAAACCTGGAATTCTTCAAAATTTTCTATAATTCCTTTTAATGCCTGTGCAATTAATACATGATCGTCTACTATTACAATTGTCTTTTTCATCGTTTTATAAAGAGAAAGTTATAAAAAGTTGTGTTCCTGTTTTTTGTGTACTTTTTAAATCAAAATTTCCACCCAGCATTTCGGTTCTTTTTTTCATATTCGAAATCCCAATTCCATTCGCATTTATTTTTGAAATATCAAAACCAATTCCGTCATCTGTAAGACTTAACATTATTTTGTTTTCAAGCTCTTTTAATTCGATAGTCATCAATTTGCATTGTGAATGTTTAATGCTGTTTTGAATAAACTCTTGTGTGATCCTTACTAAAATCGTTTTTAATTGATAAGGTAAAACCATCTTTTTATTTGCACAATTGAAATCGATTTTAAAAACTTTAAGTTCATTAATTTTTAAATATTCAGCATTTAGTAGTTTATATATTGAATTGGTTTCGATACTATTATCGGTTAATGATTTTGATAATTCTCTTAATTCTTCAAGTGATTGGTTAATGATGCTGTTAATATTTTCAATATTGTCTTTTATGTTTTTTGATTTGCTTTCAAAGGCCAGTTGTTGCATGTACAAACTTGCCAGCGTTAATTTTTGACCAATGTTATCATGGATTTCTCTGCCGATATGTTGCATAGTTTGTTCCTGAATCTCAACCTGAGCTGTGAGCAATTCTTTTTGATGTGCTGATTTTTGGTGCAAAATCATAACAGAGTGTTCCCTCTTTTTTAATTTATATTCACGAATAAAAATGACAATTCCTGCAATAAATAAAATAAAAAAAAGATTAAAAAGTATGATTGTAATTATAACTTCACTTTTCCCCATATAAAAGAAGCAATAAAGAGCAAGTACATTAAACAATTAGAAATCAGAAAGTAAAGATAGTATATGTTCCAAATAAATGGTTCTTTTATTATCAAATTATAAAGCCCAAAGAAGGGTAACGTGCCTACATAAAACATCATTACCCCAATGTTTATATAAAACATTTTATTTTTTTTATATTCTAAAATGTCGTCGTTTTGTATTTGTTTTTTAAATTCTAAGAAAACCAATATCATTAATAAAAATGTCCCAATAGTATAGTTAAAGGAATATACTACTCTTAATTTTTCAAAGTACAATTCAATAGGAATGAATGAAAGAATATAAATACATAAAAAACTTAAAAAAATCCCTCCGTTTTTTAAAGACTTTAAAGCATACAGCCAGTAGAAAAAGATAAATTGTATAGGAATTATGACGTACGCATAAAAGTATTGCTTGTCAATATATAAAATATGAACAATAGCCGAAATGAAAAAATCGCTTATGGCAATAATGCATAAATAAACGGCAAACCACTTCCAGTGAGTTTTTTTTACCCTTCTGAAAAATAACAATGCTATAGCAGCTGATATAAGTTCAAGATAAAGTAAAACGTTTGTTAATATTGGAAAACTCTTGTACATTGCTAAAATGCTTCGGATATTGGGTCGGCAGGAGGAATTAAGTTTCCGTGATTTCTGGCCATAGCATCGCTTCTCGATGCAGCTGATAATGCCATTGGTTGATATTCTTGTGATTGATAAGGAGCAATCTCATTTTTCTGATTACTAGTCCTTCTTTCTATTGTAGAAACATAACCGTTAAATGTAGTTTCATCCAGAGGGTTAAAATCTACATCTCCATTTAAATCTTTGTTGAATATTGTAGGAATCATAACCAAAGTATGTCTGGTTGCAAATTGCTTTTTTAGAGGATCTGTAGCCATAAATGCAATGTCTTCATTATATGGTTTTGTAAACTCAGATAGTTCAGGATATGCAGCGTAATATATTCTTAAGCCTAACTTATTATTTTTTTTAGGGCTATTCCTTGCTACGTTTCGTTCTATATGATATATAAATTTTTTTATAGTATCTAGGTCAAACCAAATAGAATGGGCATCAGGGTCATTAATGTCTCTGTTTTTATTTATTGCAGAATATTGATTGTTTCTATATTGGCTAATCATGCCTCTGATCAAATGTGTCGTTATTGTACTGGGTTTTTCATTGTGAAAATCATTGCATATAGAGGTTTGTTTGACTACTGGTTCCTTAGGTTTATACCAATTAAAGAATATAGAAAATATAAGCGCTACGGATAATACAGTAATGATTAATCTTTGTTTTGAGTGCGTTGTCATAATGAAATAGTTTTAGTTTATAAAGTAAGAAATTATTTAGCAAATAAAGCTAATCAAAATTATTTTAAGTTCAGTTTTTTCACTATTCCTGCATCCGTTAAATAACGGTATTGTTTTTAGTTAAATCTACAGAGTAATATTAGTTTATCGCCCATGTATTGATTCTGAGATAGTTTGGAGATTTGTAATGTTAGTTTAATGCATTATATAACAAATTTCAACAGGGTAACCGAAAACTGTATAGAGTAGGTAATTTAAAAATATAATAAAATGGAAAATCAATTAAAAAAAAACCGTCCATCTTTCAAAGCGGTTGTAGATGCTTTTAATGAAAACAAAGTAATTAGTAGTGAAATCACCTTAAAAGATCTGGCATCAGTTTCTGAAAAACTAACCAGCTCATTAGGTGTTGATGATTTGGCTTCCTGGACTTTTATTAGTCCGGATTATGTATATACGGGTGGTGCTGAAATGATTCAGCCTGAAGTAATCATTAGAAACGGTAAAGTTTAATTTACTATTTATCTATCAAAATAGCCTAATTATCAAATAAGTAATTAGGCTATTTTTAATTTATATCTATTATGAATATTTTACAAAACATTAGTAACGGAATAAAATCAAATCTGGAAATCTTTTCATTTGAAGATGGAATTACAGAAGATAGATATAAAAAATTTGCAGAATTAAGCATTTTTTTTAGCTATTGCTCTTCTGACCATTTTGGAGAAGATAATAATGATATTATTAAAAATTTTCTTTTAGAAAAAATTAAAAAAATCCCAGCAGATGATATTTTTAAAAATCCATATATGGTTTTCCATATCGCAATGCCATATGTGTTCTTGAGGAAATTCGAAAAAATCGATCTATTTGAGTCATCATTAAAAATAATGTTTAAAAATAATATGTTTTCTTTTGAAGTACCGCCACATAGACAAATGGAATGGAGCTTTATTAAAAATAAAATGGGATTACAAAATAAATTTAAATTATGTAATCCTTCAATTTTAACCCAAAATATTTATGTAAGTTCTGTAAACAGAGAAATAGCTTATGCTATCAGTCATAGTTTATTTTATATAACTGATTTTGGTGTTTGTCCTCCTCCTGATAATTTATTAAACATAGAAAAATTAAAGTTTCAATTAGAATGTATGATTGTTAAATTCTATAAGGAAAATGATTTAGATGTAGTGTTGGAATTAAGTGTTAATTACTTTTCATTGATAACTCTAACGGAGCTTAATTTTAAAATTCTTAATATTGTTGATGATTGTATTACTAAAAATTCATTTTTAGAAAATAAATATTTTGAAAAAGTTTTTATTAAAAAATACCATAGTTTATTCGTTATTGGAATACTTTTTTCCCAACTAAATAATCATTTAAACAACTCCAGTTTATCAATTGATGTGAGAAAAAAACTGGAAGAAACTCTTGCTTCTACTGTTTTTTCAGGTAATAAAATTCAAAAAGAAAAGGTTAAAAAATTAGATTTAGGTAACTCAAAAGAATTTTTAGCTTGGGAGGCTCTCTTGCAACTAAAGAATAAGGAAATGAATAAAGAGGTATATACAGAGTATGTTGATTGTTTTGGAGTTAATTATTTTTTAGAATTAGAAATAATCTCAAACTTGAAATTATTAAAAAACAGAAATGAAAATAGTTTGCTTTGGGATAGGGAACTTGAATATTTTAAATTAGATAAAAAATCAAAGAAACTTTTAATAAAAGAGTATCAAAACAAAATTGAATTGGAAATAAAGTTTCATGAAAATATGTGTAAGGATGAGTTTATTGAGAATCCAATTACAATAAAAACAAATAGTTATGCAGAGATTATGGTAGGAAATTAATATGCCAATTATAGTCTTGAAGAAATGCTAATTGGTGCGCTTTTTACCCAAAATGATAATTGTCGAACCGCTAAAGTGAATGAAGTGGCTGAGGTTTTGACTAGGAATAGCAAGATTTCGGAAGGTTTTTAAAAAAGAAAAAGCTGTCATTTTTGACAGCTTTTTCGTTAATGTACCCGGAGCCGGAGTCGAACCGGCACGGTTTCCCACAGGTGTTTGAGACCAGCGCGTCTACCAATTCCGCCATCCGGGCTTAGCAGACGAAAAAACAACTAATAAATTAGTTATTTTAACGCAATAGAATAAGTAATTATGAAGTCATAATTGTGCTTATTCCTTTAACACGGTGCAAATGTAAAAAATAAAATTAAAAGTGCTACTAAAAATACTTAAATTTTTCCTTTCAGTGTCCAATAAATTTTCTAAATTTGCACCTCGTTAAAACGAAGCGCACACAACTAACTACACCCGAGGCATTTATATATGTTTTGCTTTACCTAAAATGATAAAGCTTAATTATACTGAGCGCAGCGGAGCAAAAACAACAATTATAATGTCGCACCTAGAACCAGAAGCTAAAATTTTTGCTTGTTCACAAAGTGTTTATCTTGCAGAGAAAATTGCAAAAGAGTACGGAATACCGTTAGGAAAAGTAACGATGTCAACGTATAGCGATGGAGAATTTCAGCCATCTTACGAGGAGTCGATAAGAGGTTTACGAGTATTTATCGTATGTTCAACTTTTCCAAGTGCAGATAATCTGATGGAATTGTTGTTAATGATCGATGCTGCAAAACGTGCATCGGCAAGACATATTACAGCTGTAATGCCTTACTTTGGTTGGGCAAGACAGGACAGAAAAGACAAACCAAGAGTTCCAATTGGAGCTAAGTTAGTTGCTAATTTACTAACAGCTGCAGGAGCAACAAGAATCATGACAATGGATCTGCATGCAGATCAAATTCAAGGATTCTTTGAAAAACCAGTAGATCATTTATTTGCCTCTACCATCTTTTTACCTTATGTAGAAAGTTTAAAATTAGAAAATCTAACCATTGCATCTCCTGATATGGGAGGTTCAAAGAGAGCATATGCTTACTCTAAGTTTTTAGAATCAGATGTAGTAATCTGTTACAAACAAAGAAAAGCAGCCAACGTTATCGACACGATGGAGCTTATTGGTGAAGTAAAAGGTCGTAACGTGGTTTTAGTTGATGACATGATCGATACGGGAGGTACTTTAGCAAAAGCGGCCGACCTTATGATCGAAAAAGGAGCACTAAGTGTAAGAGCAATTTGTACGCATGCTATATTATCTGGCGGTGCGTATGAGAAAATAGAAAACTCAAAATTAACTGAGTTAATCGTAACAGATTCAATTCCGTTAAAGAAAGAATCTAAGAAGATAAAAGTGGTAAGCTGTGCGCCTTTATTCGCAGAGGTTATGCAGATGGTTCACCACAATAATTCCATTAGTGGAAAATTTATAATGTAATTTGGCAATGGGTTTTAGGCAGTAAGCTTTAAGCATTTCCTAAATACATAAAATAAAAAGCTTAAAGCCTAGTGTCTAAAGCTTACAGCAAATAGAATATTATTAATAACTATATTTTTTTACAATGAAATCGATTACAATTAAAGGATCAGAAAGAGAAAGCGTGGGCAAAGTGTCAACTAAAGCCTTACGTAATGCTGGAGCGGTTCCTTGCGTGTTATACGGAGGAAATCAGGCAGTACACTTTTCAGCAGACGCTGCAGCGTTCAAAAACTTGGTTTACACTCCAAATGCACACACAGTTGTGATTGAGCTTGGAAAAGGAAAATCATTCAATGCAATTTTGCAGGACATTCAGGTGCATCCGGTATCTGATAAAATTTTACACATTGACTTCTTTCAATTATTTGATGACAAAGAAATCACTATGGAAGTTCCTGTAAAAATTACAGGTACATCTAAAGGTGTTCTTGCAGGTGGTGTTTTACGTTTAAACACTCGTAAATTAAAAGTAAAAGCTTTACCTAAAAATCTTCCTGATTTTGTTGAAGCTGACATTACTCCACTTGAAATGGGTAACAAGTTGTACGTTACTAAAGTTGGTACACCTGACTATAAAGTAATGCACCCAGACAATACGGTTGTTGCTCAGGTAAGAATCTCTCGTGCTGCTATGAAAGCTGCTCAAGAAGCTGCAAAAGCTGCAAAAGCTCCTGCAAAAGGAAAGAAAAAATAATATTTTTCAAATTCATACAAAGCATCAATCGAAAGGTTGGTGCTTTTTTTATGCCTTTTATTTTTTTTGGAGCAGAATATTGAAGCTTTTCAAGACCAGACGTTCCTGCCATCCGCTAAATCTTTTCTCTCAGGGCTAACCAGGCGTTTAGTTTTTCATAAGTTCTGACACTATATTTTAAGATAAAAGAAGAATGAAAATCTGCTTAATCAGCGAGAAACTTTCATAGTGAACGTTTTGTAAAACGCAGTATCCTCTGCGATTAAAACAAATTATCTAATTGCTGCATTTTCTAATTACCAAATTAGCTTTACTTTTGCATCATGATAATGTGGATTACAAAACTGTTTTCATCAACACAAAAAGAAGAGAACACAGACAATATGAAACCGGAGGTTCACGAACACCCAAAAAACAATATAAAAAGAGTGAGTAAAAAATATTTAATCGTAGGGCTTGGTAATATTGGAGCCGAATACGTAAACACAAGACATAACATCGGATTTAAGGCCTTGGATTTTTTAGCAAAAAAAGAAGGTCTTTCTTTCGAAACTGTAAAGCTGGGGACGTTGGCAGAATATAAATTTAAAGGAAGGACATTTTTTCTGCTGAAGCCAAACACGTATATGAATTTAAGCGGTAAAGCAGTAAAATACTGGATGGATAAAGAAAATATTCCTCTAGAAAATATTCTGGTTATTACAGATGATTTAAACTTGTCCTTCGGAACCATCCGAATCAAACCAAAAGGGAGTGATGGAGGACATAATGGGTTGAAGAATATTAATTTAGTTTTAAACACACAACAATATACACGTTTTAGATTCGGCATCAGTGATCAGTTCAAAAAAGGACAACAAATTGACTACGTTTTAGGAGAATGGGATGAAGAAGAAAAGGTGAAATTACCGGAGCGTTTAGAAGCGGCATCTGAAATTATCAAATCTTTCGGAACGGCAGGATTAGAAAATACAATGACTGCTTTTAACGGAAAATAAAGATTTACAGCTATTTAAGGATTAAAAAATCAAATTATCAATTAATTTAATCAAATTATAACGAAATAGTATTTTCTATTCCAAAGTTAAATGTTTAAATTTGAATAAATTATTATAAACCATAAAATCATAATATCATGGCTTTTGAATTACCACAATTACCTTATGCATATGATGCATTAGAACCACATATTGATGCACGTACAATGGAAATCCATCATACTAAACATCATAATGCCTACACAACAAATCTTAATGCAGCCATTGCAGGAACAGACTTAGAAGGAAAAACTATCGAAAATATCTTAATTAATTTAGATAAAAAAAACGCTGCAGTTCGTAATAATGGTGGCGGTTTTTATAATCATAATTTATTCTGGACTGTAATGTCTCCAAACGGCGGTGGATTACCAACAGGTGATTTATTGACAGCTATTGAAGCTTCTTTTGGAACTTTCGAAGAGTTTAAAGCTAAGTTTGCAAAAGCTGGAGCAACTCAGTTTGGTTCAGGATGGGCTTGGTTATGTGTTCTTCCGGGAGGAAAATTAGATGTTTGTGGAACGCCAAATCAGGATAACCCATTAATGCCGGAAGTTGGTTGTGGCGGAACTCCAATTTTAGGAATGGACGTTTGGGAGCATGCTTATTATTTGAACTACCAAAACAGAAGACCGGATTATATTGAAGCTTTTTTCAGTGTAATTAACTGGACAGAAGTGGCAAGAAGATTTGCTTTAGATAAATAGTCTGGATAAAATAGAATAAACAATATAGAGAATAGACGGATGACTTAAAGTTGTTCGTCTATTTTTTTTTGTCTTTAGTCTATTTCTGTATATATTCTTTGCTCTAAAAATAAAATAAAAAAGGCAGAATTACTTCTGCCTTTTTTGCCCCAAATTTACCATATACTTAACCTACTTAATTTATGGTAAATCAAATGTATGATAGTCTATTATTTATTTCAAATATTCCTGATTAACGGCAATAATATCCGATTAAGTGATTGGTTTAGAAAATCTTGAGTTTATTCCAATAAAAAAGGTGAAATTTCTTTCACCTTTTTTGCCCCAAATCTACCATAAACTTAACCTACTAATGTTATGGTTCTTCAAAGATATACTAGCATTGCATTCTCCCCAAAAATATAGGATGAAATGCAGTAAAATCCGATGAAATGCACTTTTTAACTTTTTTTTTAGTATGCTCTTGCGTTTTTTCCTTCATAAAAGTTTATAAACGCTCTATTTACGACACGATTTCCGCCTGGTGTTGGATAGTCTCCGGTGAAATACCAATCACCGATATTTTTCGGACAGGCAATATGTAAATCTTCTACTTTTTGGAAGATAATTTTTACTTCAGCATTAATTTCTGGTGAGCTTAACATCTCGGCAATTCTGTCTGAAATTTCTTCAGGAGTAAATGGATCATAAATTGCTGTTACATAATTTACAACATCGGTATCAAGATAATTTTCCTGTGCTTTACATTTAGTATATACTTCGTCTACAATATGATATAAATTTCTCTCTTTCAATAAATCCAAAGCAGCTCTAAAAGCAACTAAACCTTCTAGCCTTGCCATATCAATTCCGTAACAATCTGGATAACGAATTTGTGGTGCCGAAGAAACAATTACGATACGTTTTGGTTTCAAACGATCCATCATTTTTATAATACTCATTTTTAGAGTAGTACCACGAACAATACTATCGTCAATAATAACCAAATTATCAGTTGGTTTTATTACTCCGTAAGTAACATCATACACGTGAGCGACTAAATCGTCACGACTGCTGTCTTCTGTAATGAAAGTTCTTAGTTTGGCATCTTTTATAGCAACTTTCTCCGTACGGATTTTTACCGCCAGTAATTCCTGAAGCGTTTCGGCTGTAAGAGTATTTCTGTTTTCTAGGATATAATTGTTCTTTCTCTGATTTAAGAAATCCTGAGCCGCTTCAACTAAACCATAAAAAGAAGTTTCAGCTGTATTAGGGATATAAGAGAAAACAGTATTGTCAGTATCACTGTCAATTGATTCAAGAACAGCAGGCAAAATTAATTTTCCTAAGTTTTTACGTTCCTGATAAATTTCAGCATCACTTCCTCTTGAGAAATAGATTCTTTCAAAAGAACAGGCTTTTTTTACAGTTGGTTCAAGAATTTGTTGCATCGAAACTTTTCCGCTTTTCTTGATAATTAAGGCATTTCCTGGTTCGATTTCCTGAACACTTTCAAAAGGAACATTAAATACAGTTTGGATAACAGGTCTTTCTGAAGCCACAACTACAAATTCGTCATCCTGATAGAAATACGCTGGGCGAATACCAGCCGGATCTCTAAATACAAATGCATCTCCATGTCCTAGTAAACCTGCCATTGCGTAACCTCCATCTAAATTTTTTGCTGAACGGGTCAGTATTTTTGCAAGATCTAAACGTTCTGCAATTACCGGAGATGCTTCTCTTTTTGAGTAGCCTTCTGCCTTACAGTCCTGATACAATTGCATCACTTCCTTGTCCAAAAAGTGACCAATTTTTTCCATTACAGTAACGGTATCAGCCATTTCTTTAGGATGTTGTCCTAATTCAACTAAGTTTTCGAAAAGTTCTTTAACATTCGTCATATTAAAGTTACCTGCCAAAATTAAATTACGGTGCATCCAGTTACTCTGGCGTAAAAAAGGATGTACGCTTTCGATACTGTTTTTTCCGAAAGTTCCGTAACGTACGTGCCCTAAAAATAATTCTCCTATATAAGGAATATTTGCTTTTAGTTCTTTTATGTTGTCAGCCAATTCAGGATTTGCTTTTAGTTCTTCACTAATGCGCTCATTGATTTGCTTAAAAACATCCTGAATAGGCTGCGAGTGGTTTGAACGAACTCTGCTGATATAACGTTCACCAGGTTCTACATCTAATTTAATACTGGCAAAACCGGCACCATCCTGACCGCGGTTATGCTGTTTTTCCATCATCAGATACATTTTTTGTATCCCGTAAAAAGCAGTTCCGTATTTTTCTTTGTAATATTCAAGCGGTTTAAGAAGTCTAACTAAGGCTATACCACATTCGTGTTTTAAAGCGTCGCTCATTGTTTTTGTATTTGTGTTGTTGTAAGTTGTGTGTATTAACGTAATAAAAAAGCCCCGTTGATATCGAGGCTTTTGCGCATTATATTTCTATGTCAAACTGAGTTAACGACTTAAATTGCTGTAATCGAATCGCTACTTCTGCTTTGCTTACTGTTTCCATCCTTTCGGTTCCAAATTTCTCTACACAAAATGAAGCTAAATTCGAACCGTAAATAATTGCATTTTTCATGTTGCCAAACGAAATGTTTTCGCTTTGCGCAATGAATCCTGAAAAACCACCTGCAAAAGTATCTCCTGCTCCTGTTGGATCAAAAACTTCTTCTAGTGGTAATGCCGGAGCAAAGAATACTTCTCTGTTGTGGAATAAAAGTGCGCCGTGTTCTCCTTTTTTGATTACCACATATTTTGGTCCCATATCCTGGATTTTAGCTGCTGCTTTTACTAATGAATATTCTCCTGAAAGCTGTCTTGCTTCTTCATCATTTATTGTAATCACGTCTACACGTTTAATTACGTCTAATAATTCTGGTAAAGCACAATCCATCCAAAAGTTCATAGTGTCTAAAACTACTAATTTTGGTTTTTTTTCCATTTGATCCAAAACACTACTTTGTACTAAAGGATGTAAGTTTCCTAACATCACAACATCAGCATTTTTATAGTTTTGAGGAACTTTTGGTTGAAAATCAGCCAAAACGTTTAGTTCGGTTGCAAGAGTGTCTCTGGAATTTAAATCGTTGTGGTATAAACCGCTCCAGAAAAAGGTTTTTCCTCCTTTTACAATTTCGATACCAGAGATATCAATATTTTTTGAAGTTAAAAGATCTAAATGTTTTTGTGGAAAATCGTCGCCAACTACAGAAACAATGGCCGATTGTAAGTTAAAAAATGACGCTGATAAACCAATGTACGTTGCAGCACCACCTAATATTTTATCTGTTTTTCCGAAAGGAGTTTCGATAGCGTCGAAAGCAACCGTTCCAACAATCAATAATTTATTCATTTTATGAATTTCGAATTAAGGTGCAAAGATACTTCATAAGTTACAATATTGCAACGGTTTGTAATCTCAAAATTTTCATAAAAAAGCAATAATGATTTCGGAGTTAAAACTATTGTAAATGAGAGTATTATATTTGAATCTTTTAAAGGATTAAAATATGTTTTCTGGATTTAAAAAGCAAGATTTATTTCAGGAAAAAGCTTTGAATATTTTCGACTGAATAATTCAATAAAAGAGAATTTACAACTCATACTTCTTATCAAAATAATTCTTCAATAATCCAATCTGAATCAAAATCATAAAAGGAACTATTAAAATCGCGTACAATATATTTTTTGAAAAGTGAATTCCTAAAAATAAGGCAGAAACTTTATCAGAATATATGTTGACGATTTCTAAATTAGAAATATCATTATTTGAATAAACACAATATGCGGTCAATGCAAGTAAGCAAATACCAATAAAAAGCCATGTTGACTTTGAGATTAAGGGTTTGTAAGCTTTAATTTTGCTTTTTTCGGCAATTAAAACCTGAGACATTATTTTTGAAGTGAAGTCAATTGATGGTGATTGCAATGAATCATCAGCCATCATTTTATCAATCAGATTTTCTATTTCTTTATCATTTTCTTTCATAACATTCTATTATTTCTGGTTCTAATTGCTTTTTCAAAATTACGGCTAATTTTTGCCGGCTTCTAAATAATTTTACCTTGACATTATTAGCATTAATATTCATGATTTTCCCAATTTCTTCTAAACTCTGATCTTCAAAATAAAATAAAGTTAACAGGAAATTCTCTTCTTTTGGTAATAAATTCAAACAATTCTGAATCGTCTGTTTCCGTTCTATGTCTTCTAATGCGCTCAAAGCATTGTCCATCGTTTTGATTAAATGTGCCGAAAATTCATCTATTGAAATATTATTGTCTTTGTTTTTGTTTTTCTTCAAACAATCTAAACACGTATTATAAGCGACTCTGTAAATCCAGGTTGAAAATTTAGAATCACCTTTAAATTTATTTAAAGAGTTATAAGCTTTAATAAAAGTGTCCTGAGCAACTTCTTCAGCTTCTTCCCGGTTTTTGACCATTTTGAGCGCCAAAGTAAAAATCATATTCTTATAACGATCCACCAGCACGGCAAACGCATTTGTCTCGCCCTGCAGAATTTTATCGATATAATGTTGATCATTTAATGTACTCATATTATATAGGACGACGATTTGTTTATTTAGGTTACAGGAATTTCGAAATAAATTGCAAGTTCCAATTTCGTTCGAGAATTTTATTGATGTTGATTTTTGTAAAATTTTTAAACTTTAAGAAAAGTATTTCTTCGTAAAAGTATTTTTAGTTTCAAAATTAACTGATAATCAGTATTTTTTGGAATTTTGAGTTTGAAATTGAAAATTTTCACCAAAAGATGTAACCTGAATTCGAAAAGTGTCGTCCTATGAAGTATCAATCAATTAAAAACAAAATATTATGTTAGCAGGAATTTTAATACCACTTAGTTTTTTCTTAATGATCTTCGGGATTGTTTATCTTATTTATTCAACGAGAAACAGAGAGCGTTTGGCACTTATAGAAAAAGGAGTCGATGCCAGTATTTTTTTGAAGGGCAAGGAAAAAAGCATACCAATTTGGAAAATCTTAATTGTTAATCTGGCTTTTTTATTAATAGGCTCAGGAATAGGGATTTTTCTAGCCTTATTGATTACAACCTATACCGCTCTGGAAAATGGTGCAGTTTATCCTTCAATCATTTTTATAATGGCCGGAATTGGCTTATTGACCGGATTTAGAATGGCTAAAGATTTAGAAAAAGAATAAAGATTTTAAGTTAGTACCTTTAATCTTTAATAACGTATCGAGAACAATTGTTTTGGATACGTTATTTTTATTCCATTTTTGAGCCAACAGTTTCGTAATATTCATCAACCGAAAGTTTAGGCTGCATTGAGGCCATAACCGCCAATTGATCGCAGCGTTCATTTTGGGGATGATTGTTGTGACCCTTAATCCATTTAAAATCGACTTGATGTTTGCGGTAAATTAGTAAAAATCGTTTCCATAAATCAGGGTTTTTTCGTCCGGCAAATTTCTTTTTTTCCCAGCCTAAAATCCATTTTTTCTCAACAGAATCGACAACATATTTAGAATCTGAAATAACCAAGACCTTCATATTTGGGTTTTTTAATTTCTCCAAACCAACAATTACGGCCAAAAGTTCCATTCTGTTGTTAGTCGTTAAGCGAAAACCTTCGTAGAACTCTTTTTTATGCGGCGTTCCAACCAATTCCATAACCACACCATAACCACCGTTTCCTGGATTTCCTTTTGCTGCACCGTCTGTATATATGTGTACTTCGTGTTGGGTCATTATTTATTTTTGTTTGCCATATAAGTGATATAAGTTCATTTCAATATTTATGTCATTTCTTTGTCAAATACTTAATGTTCGACTTATATATTCTTATATGTATATGACTTATATGATTTAATTTTTTTTGGAATTTGGCATTTACTTTTTGGAATTTGAATCTTCGAGTACTGCCTGAATAATTTCCGGAAAATATTTTTGTTCCAGCTCATGAATCTTTTCGGCTACGGTTTCCGGGGTATCTTCTTGTGTTAAAGCTACGTTCTTTTGAAAAATGATACCACCTTCATCATAATGTTCATTTACATAATGAATTGAAATTCCAGTCTCTTTTTCCTTATTGTTAACTATAGCTCTGTGTATGTGCATTCCGTACATACCTTTTCCCCCATAATTGGGCAAAAGCGCAGGATGTATGTTGATGATTTTATTTGGATATAGTTCAATTATGTTTTCCGGGAATTTCAATAAAAATCCAGCCAGAACAATGAGATCCGGGTTGATTTCTTGTATTTTTTGTACTATATTTCGTTCTAATAGTTCGTTTTTTGAGAAGATTTCGACAGGAATTTGATGATTTTTTGCTCTTTCAATCACTTTGGCATTTGGATTATTTGTAAAGACAGCAACAACCTTTGCAACTTTGGTTTGTTTAAAGTGTTTGATAATGTTTTCTGCATTACTTCCTGAACCTGAGGCAAAAACAACAATTTTTTTCATAATCAAATTTATTTTGAGAATGCAAAAAACGGAATAAAAAATCAAAATAAATAGTATTAAAAGACCTTTCTTGAAATTAATTTTATAAATTAGTAACACATTTATTAACTAAATAGTTGTTTTAAAATAAAGTTTTTTATTTTTGCCAACAAATTAAATTCTAAAATTAAAGATTATGTCAGACATTGCATCAAGAGTAAAAGCGATTATCGTAGACAAATTAGGTGTTGACGAAAACGAAGTTGTAACAGAAGCAAGCTTCACTAATGATTTAGGAGCTGACTCATTAGACACTGTTGAGCTTATTATGGAATTCGAAAAAGAATTTGATATTCAAATTCCAGACGATCAAGCAGAAAACATTGCTACTGTTGGTCAAGCTATTTCTTACATCGAGGAAGCTAAAAAATAATAAATACACACCCGATTTTATATTGCATAGGTCGGGTGTTATTATTTTTTTTAAATTTAAATTTCGATTGACTTTCAATCAAAAAATATATTTATATTGTAATGCCCATGGCTCTTAAGTAAACAATACAGTTAAGAAAGCATGGGTTTTATTTGTTTAAAAGATACAAAAACATATTTATGACATTAAAGCGAGTTGTTGTAACAGGATTAGGCGCTCTTACCCCTATCGGGAATAACATCCAGGAGTATTGGGACGCGCTTATTAATGGAGTTAGCGGTGCAGCCCCAATAACGTATTACGATACAGAGAAGCATAAAACTAAGTTTGCCTGTGAAGTAAAAAACTTCAATATTGAGGATTACATGGACCGTAAGGAATCTCGTAGATTAGATAAATTTGCTCAATATGCAGTTGCTGCGAGTGATGAAGCTATTAAAGATGCGGGACTAACAGATGATAATATCGACAAACAAAGAGTTGGAGTTATCTGGGGAGCAGGAATTGGAGGATTGGAGACTTTTCAGGATGAAGTAATGTACTATGCAAAAGGTGATGGAACTCCAAAATTTAATCCTTTCTTTATTCCTAAAATGATTGCCGATATAGCACCAGCACACATTTCTATGCGTAATGGCTATATGGGTCCTAATTATACAACTGTTTCAGCTTGTGCTTCTTCTGCAAACGCCTTAATAGATGCTTTCAACTACATTCGTTTAGGAATGTGTGATGTTATTATATCTGGTGGTTCTGAAGCTGCTGTTACTATTGCTGGTATGGGTGGTTTTAGCTCAATGCATGCCTTATCAACAAGAAACGAAAGTCCGGAAACTGCTTCCAGACCTTTTGATGCTACCAGAGATGGTTTTGTTTTAGGAGAAGGAGCAGGAGCATTGGTTCTTGAAGAATATGAACATGCAAAAGCAAGAGGAGCAAAAATTTATTGTGAAGTTGGAGGTGGCGGAATGTCATCTGATGCTTACCATTTAACAGCACCACACCCGGAAGGAATTGGTGTTATTGCCGTAATGAAAAACACATTAAGAGATGCCGGAATGAATCCTGAGGATGTTGATCATATCAATACTCATGGAACTTCTACTCCTTTAGGAGATGTAGCTGAATTAAAAGCAATTAGTGCTGTATTTGGTGATCATGCAAAAAACATTAATATCAACTCAACAAAATCAATGACTGGACATTTACTTGGTGCAGCTGGTGCTATTGAAGCAATTGCTTCTATTCTGGCTATGCATCACAGTATTGTTCCTCCAACGATTAATCATACCGTTGTTGATGAAAAGATTGATCCGTCATTGAATCTAACTTTGAACAAACCTCAAAAAAGAGAAGTAAATGTTGCTATGAGTAACACTTTTGGTTTTGGTGGACACAATGCTTGTGTATTGTTTAAAAAATTAGTTGACTAGTTTTGTCTATGAATATTATCAAAAAAATATTTTCAAAATCCCGTTCTCAAGAAGACGGGATTTTTTTTGGCACTATTCAGAAAATTCTTGGTTTTCAGCCAATTAACATAGAATTTTACAAGAAAGCATTTACACATCGCTCTTCTAATAAATTGGATGAATCAGGAAATCCAATTAATTATGAGAGGCTTGAGTTTTTAGGAGACGCTATGTTAAGTTCTGTTATTGCTGCGCATTTATTTAATGAAGCCCCAAACGGAGATGAGGGCTATTTAACTAAAATGCGTTCTAAAATCGTGAGTAGGGAACACCTTAACGAGCTGGGCAAAGATTTAAATTTAGTTCGTTTCGTTGAGAGTAAAGTGCCTGTTCAGCATTTTGGTGAAAATATACATGGAAATATTTTCGAAGCACTTATTGGTGCTATTTATTTAGATCGCGGATATTCATTTTGTGAAAAATTTATTCAAAAAAGAGTCATTATACCTTATGTTGATATTGCACGACTTGAAGGAAAAGTAATTAGTTACAAAAGTTTGGTTATTGAATGGTGTCAGAAAGAAAAGAAAATTTTTCATTATGATATTTTTGAAGATAACGGAATTGATGGGCAAAGGCTGTTTGGCGTTAAATTGAGTATCGACGATAAAATAATTGCAAGAGCAAGAGCAACTTCAAAAAAGAAGGCAGAAGAGAAGGCATCGCAACGTGCTTATTTTGCATTTCAAGAAAAAATGGATAAGAAATAACACGAAAAGTACTGTAATATTCTTAATGCTATAACGTTTTCGTTTATAAATTAATAAAAACATACTGTTCCTAACTATTGATGCTACGATAGAAATAGTATATTTACGGCTTGATATTTCATGATATGGCAATTCATAGATTGGATTTAGAAGAATTTGACGAAATTGATTATTATTTAATGGCAATCCATACTTCTTTAGAAGATTATAGATTGGCTTATTTTATCAATAAAAAACTTCCGATAAACTTAAGTAAGAGCAAAAACGAGATACATGCTCAGACTAAGGAAGGCGAGGCAAATTTTTCCAGATTCTATTATTATGATACTGACAAAGCCCTTGCATGGAATTTGATTCAGAATAAAAATGAAATCATTTCAGTGAGTACGAATGATTTTCAGAATTTGTTTTCCAATGAAAATAGTGAGGTTTCAACAACAATTCATTTACTTCCTGAATTCAAAAAAGTAGATTTTTTCCTGAAAATAGATAATAGCGGTGAGGCTATAAACTTTTCAGAAATACAGCAAAAGCTAAATACAATTGAGAGTATCGCAGCTATTTATGCTGTAGATATCAATAAAATAAAATCAAAAAACAATTTAATTTTTTAAAAAAATGCTTACAAACAAAAAAACCAAAATTGTAGCCACACTTGGGCCTGCATGTGGAACGAAAGAGATCATTAAAGATATGATCGATGCAGGTGTAAATGTATTTAGAGTTAATTTTTCGCATGCAGATTATGAAGGTGTAAAGGAGAAAATAAATATTATTAGAGGACTAAATGAAGAATTTGGTTATACTACAGCAATTCTTGGAGATTTACAGGGGCCAAAACTTAGAGTTGGTGTAATGGAAGAAGGCACTGTAGTTAGTGATGGCGATTTAATCACTTTTACAACTGCTGAAGATATTTTAGGAACTGCTCAAAAAGTATTTATGAAATATCAAAATTTTCCAAATGATGTTAATCCTGGTGAGCGTATTTTGCTAGATGACGGAAAGCTTATTTTTGAAATTATTTCTACAGATAAAAAAACAGAAGTTGTTGCTAAGGTAATTCAAGGGGGAGAATTAAAATCTAAAAAAGGAGTTAATCTTCCAAATACTAAAATTTCATTACCGGCTTTAACAGAAAAAGATATTGCAGATGCTATTTTTGCTATTGAGCAAAAAGTAGACTGGATCGCACTTTCGTTTGTAAAAACACCTCGTGATTTACAAGATTTACAAGAATTAATCGCTAAACATTCGGATGTTAAAATTCCAATCGTTGCTAAAATTGAAATGCCGGAAGCTCTTGAGAACATGGATAAAATTGTAGCATATTGTGATGCTTTAATGGTGGCTCGTGGAGATTTAGGTGTAGAACTTCCTGCTCATGAAGTACCATTAGTTCAAAAAGATTTAATTCGCAGAGCTAAAACGGCAAGAATTCCGGTTATTGTGGCAACACAAATGATGGAAACAATGATTACAAGCTTAACACCAACACGTGCTGAGGTAAATGACGTTGCAAACTCTGTAATGGATGGTGCAGATGCTGTAATGTTATCCGGAGAAACTGCTACAGGAAACTATCCTGTACAGGTAATTCAAAAAATGACTCAAATTTGTGAAGCTGTTGAGGATTCTCCACTAATTCATGTGCCTCAAAATACCCCACAAATTAAGACAAACCGTTTTATTACTAAAACAATTTGTCAGCAAGCTGCTTTGATGGCTAATACAATTCAGGCAAAAGCAATTTGTACATTGACAAATAGTGGTTATACTGCTTTTCAAATTTCGGCCTGGAGGCCATCTGCTCACATTTTGGTTTTTACTTCAAACAAAAGAATCCTTACGCAGTTAAATTTATTATGGGGAGTTAAATCCTATTTTTATGATAAAGATGTAAGTACAGATGATACTGTTACCGATGTTAACGAAATAGTAAGAGAAAAAGGTTATGCTGTAAAAGGAGATTATTTGATTAACCTTGCAGCTATGCCAATTAAAGAGAAAGGTATGGTAAATACCATGAGGGTTTCTCAGTTGGAATAATTTTTTCTAAAATAATATTTTTAAATAAAAGCCACCAAAATTTGAATTTTGGTGGCTTTTCTGTATAAAAACTTTTTTTTAATTTATCTTTTATAGACATAAACATTTGATTGTTAGTGTATTAAAATAATTCAGTAAAAATTTAACGAAACACATACTAACAAATCGTGTATAATTTGATTGTTTTGTAACAAAATATAAATTGTAACTACTAATTTATTAAATGATTAAATATAAATTATGAATAGATTTTCAATCAAATCAGTATTTATTGCTTCTGCTTTTTTTGTGGGAGTGGCCGGCTGTTTCGCACAAGACATTTTAGTAAATTCACTAAAACTTAATGCAAGTGATAAAAGTAAAGAAAACTTTAAATTTACTGAAGTAATTAATTTAGGAACTACTTCAGTAAAACTGCAAGGTTCTTCGGGAACTTGCTGGAGTTATTCTACAAATTCTTTTTTAGAATCTGAAATGATTCGTTTGGGAAAACAGCCAGTTGAATTATCTCAAATTTTTTCTGCACGAAATGTTTATGTTGAAAAAGGAAAAAATTATGTAAGGATGCATGGTGCTGTTACTTTAGGTGATGGAGGAGCTTTGCATGATGTAATTAATATGTATAAAAAATACGGTACTGTTCCAAGAGAAGTCTATACAGGTTTGAATTACGGTACGGATAAAAACAAATTTGCCGAAATGGCCGCGATTATTGAAGGGGTTTTGACCGCTGTTGTTAAAAATCCAAATGGAGAGTTAACCCCAAGTTGGGAAAAAGCGTATGCTGCAGTTATTGATTCATACTTAGGAAAAGTTCCTGATAATTTTACTTATAAAGGAAAAAATTATACGCCACAAAGTTTTGCAAAAGAGGTAGTGGGAATTAATCCCGATGATTATGTTGAGATGTCATCTTTTACAAGTACTCCATATTATCAAAAAACAGTATTAGCTGTACCGGATAACTGGTCATTTGATCAGGTTTATAATGTAAAAGTAAATGATATGACTGATGTTATTGATAATGCTTTAAAGAAAGGTTACACTGTGGCATGGGCGACTGACGTCAGTGAAAAAAGCTTTAGTTGGAAAAACGGTGTTGCATATGTCCCTGCTAAAAAATATGATGAAATGACGGTTGAAGAAAAAGCAGATATGTTTAACGGACCGAAACCTGAGCCGGAAATTACTGCAGAAATGCGTCAGGCTGCTTTTGATAATTACCAAACTACAGACGATCATGGAATGCATATTATTGGTTTGGCAAAAGATCAAACCGGGAAGGAATATTATATCGTAAAAAATTCATGGGGCGAAACTAATGACTACAAAGGTTTTTTGTTTGTGACTAAAAATTTTGTAAAATATAAAACTACGGCCTTACTGGTGAACAAAGGAGGAATTCCAAGTGAGATTGCAAAAAAACTTGGCGTTTAATTTTTAGGAAAATTAATAATGATCCCGATAAGACTGGTAAACGTTATGTTTATGGTTTTGCCGGGATTTTTGCCGGATTTTATAATATAAATTAGATTCATAAGTTTATTATTTTAAGCAGATCATTTTCTATATTTTTGTAATTCAGGATTAAATAATTAAAAATGAGAACATTTGTTATAGGCGACGTTCACGGGGGGTTACTTGCCCTTGAACAAGTGATGAAAAAAGCTGACGTTACTGAAAAAGATACCTTAATATTTCTTGGAGATTATGTTGATGGCTGGAGTCAGTCACCGCAAGTAATTGATTATTTGATTAATCTTCAGAGTAAACAAAACTGCATTTGTATCAGGGGAAATCATGATGAGCTATTGTTAGAATGGCTTAAGAATGCAACAAACAATGAACTCTGGTATCAGCATGGAGGAGAAGCTACAGTTTTGGCTTATGAAAAATTAAATAAAGTAGAAAAGCAGGTGCACATCAAGTTTTTAGAATCACTTGAGGATTATCATCTGGATGAACAAAACCGGTTGTTTGTTCATGCAGGTTTTACAAACTTAAATGGTGTTGGTTATGAATACTTTCCTAAATTATTTTATTGGGACAGAACTTTGTGGGAAACAGCACTTTCATTAGATCCTAACATAAAACGAGAGGATTTGTATTACCCAAAAAGGTTTACCTTATACAAGGAAATTTTTATTGGTCATACTCCTGTTAGTCGCATCGGAAAAACAGTTCCGGTAAATAAAGCGTGTGTTTGGAATATTGACACAGGAGCGGCTTTTAAAGGTCCCTTGACCATAATGGATGTTGATACAAAACAATTTTGGCAAAGTGAACCTTTAAATGTATTGTATTCTAATGAAAAAGGAAGAAACTAAGATGTAAAGCCCTATTTTTGCATTTAAAAATATTTTAAGGTTTATGAAAAAAATTATTACACTATTATTTCTAGCTTTATTTGGTGTAGCACAAGCGCAGGAAGCTTTTAAAGGAAAGGGCGATGTAAAGGTGAATGTTGGTGCCAATTTACAAGATGGAGGATCAGGAATTCAGGGTTCTGTTGATTTTGGTCTGGCAGAAAATTTTTCTTACGGTTTTGTTGCTTCTTATATGTTAGGAGTAAATGAATTTTCAGGTTTTTATAACGGAGGAACAACCGAATATGCTAATGAAAAACCGGATTTTAAAGACCGTTTTGATGCAAAATTCAGAATAAACGCTAACATCGGAAATGTTATTAATGTTGATGAAAAATTAGATATTTATCCTGGCTTGAGCTTAGGATTGAAAAATTTTGGAGGTCATTTAGGCGGACGGTACTTCTTTACTGAAGGATTTGGTGTTTTTACCGAAATTGGATTTCCAATTGCAAAATACAGTGATGATAATGAATTATTTGATCACTTAAACAATCAGGTCACTTTTAGTCTTGGAGCATCATTTAATTTATAAAAAATAAAATTTCAAAAAAAGCGGCAATTCGAATTTTCGAATTGCCGCTTTTTTGTTTATAAAACAATAGATGAATTTATTAAAAAATGTTTTTAGGAATAAGAATATTCTGTCTTTTGGGTTTATTTGTTTTTCAAGCCAAATTATAATTTTGGAAGTGAATTTTTATGGGAAAAAGTAATGAATATAAGCGTTGCTTTATATTTTTATATATAACGTTATAGTTGGTATATTTATATTTAAATACGCTTATTTTTTTTATATGTGTATTTTTTATCTAAATTTTTTCATGATTAATAAAATTTATTTACTTTCGTGTAATCGATTACATCTTTATGGTTGTTTTTTTCGATTACTATTAAACTAACTATATTACTTAAACCACAATTATGAAAAGAATTTTACTTTACATGGCCTTGCTGCTCGTTTCGGTGCATGCTGTTGCGCAAACTATTACAAAATCTTCCGGATGGCTTGAATCTGCTTTTGTAGAATGGTCTCCTGTAGCAGGAGCTGAAAGTTACAATGTTTATTATACTGGCAGCGGACAAATAAATAAAAAAATTGACGAACAGCTGATCCGTAGTTATGGTACTTATTATCGTGCTGATGTTCCTGGTCTTGCAGCGGGATCATATGTGCTTACTATCAAGTCTGTAACTGCTGGTGTTGAAGGAGCTGGTACTACAACAAAGGCTTTGACTGTTTTATCGCAGGATCGTAATGGGTTTGCTTTCGAGGGTGGCCGTATTCCTGGAGGGTATAAAGCAGATGGTACCCCTAAAACAGGGGCGGTAATTCTTTACATTACCAAGAATACAAAAAATACAATTTCTTATGATATCATTACGAGTACCAAAGGAACTAAGACAAACTACATTGGTTTTCAAAACATTCTTTATGGTATTAAAAAAGGTCTGGATACACGTCCGTTTATATTTCGTTTAATTGGAAATATTACGGATATGACAGTAATGGAAGGTGGAGATATAACTATCGAAAACAACAATAATGCGGATAGCTATCTTACGATTGAGGGTGTAGGAGATGATGCAGTTGTGAACGGCATGGGAGTTCGTCTTAAATCTGCCTCTAATATTGAAGTGAGTAATCTTGGATTTATGAATTGTAATAGTACCGCTGGTGATAATGTGGGTATGCAGCAGGAAAATGATCACATTTGGGTTCATAACTGTGATTTATTTTACGGAAATGCAGGAAGCGATGCTGATCAAATAAAAGGAGACGGAGCTTTAGATAATAAAGGTTCAACGTACTGCACATTTTCATACAATCATTTTTGGGATAATGGGAAAGCAAGTCTTTTAGGGCTGAGTGAAGGCAAAACAACAGGATTATATGTTACCTATCATCACAACTGGTTTGATCACTCAGATTCCCGTCATCCACGTGTGCGTTTTTATTCGGCCCACATATACAATAATTATTATGATGGCAATGCAAAATACGGAGCAGGATCAACTTTAGGTTCATCATTATTTGTAGAGGGGAATTATTTTCGAAATTCCAAAAGTCCAATGCTCACCTCTATGCAGGGAACAGATATATGGAGTAGTGCTAAACAGGCAAATGATGCGGCTAATCAGGGAACTTTTTCTGGTGAAGCAGGAGGAACGATTAAAGCCTTTAATAATACTTTTGATGCGGATATTGCTACTAACACTATGCGTTTTGTGGCTTACGGCGATACAAATCCATTGTATAATATTGCTGGAAAAATTAGTTCGACAACAGATTTTGATGCTTATCTTGCCTCCACAAGAGATGAGGCAGTCCCTGCAACTGTTATTTCTAAATCTGGCGGAAACACCTATAATAATTTTGATATAGATCCGTCATTATATGTAAAAAACCTCATAATAGATTCACCTGCTGATGCAAAAGCAAAAGTAATGCAATATGCAGGCCGTGTTACCGGAGGCGATTTAAAGTGGACTTTTGATAATTTGGTAGATGATAAGTCTTATCTTGTTATTGCAGATTTAAAAAAAGCACTTACAGATTATACATCTTCAATGGTTGCTGTGCAAGGAGAAAGTGAGCCTCCAGGAAATCAGATATTAGCAGCTACAACCAGTAATAACAATCAATCTGTAACTATGGGTACTGCTATTAGCAATATTGTGTTTACATGGGGTGGTGATGCGACTGATGCTTCTGTAACAGGATTGCCAAATGGGGTTATCTCGACTAAAAATGCTACAACAAAAACATTAACTCTTTCTGGTATACCTACGGAAACAATGGAGTATACGGTTACTACTTCAGGAAATGTAGGAACATCCGCTTCAGATTCCGGAACTATTACAGTATTGCCTCCAAGTAGTCAGGTGCTTGTTTCAACCACAAATAATAATCAGACTATAACTGTTGGTTCGCCAATTGATCCTATTGTGTTTACATGGAGCGGTGATGCTACAGATGCAGAGGTTTCAAGTCTGGCGGTTGGGATTAATTCAATAAAAGATCAAGTAGCAAAAACAATCACAATATCAGGAACTCCTGCTGGAATAGGAACAATTTCTTATACAGTTACAACTTCAGGTACAGCTGGGACTCCGGTTGCATTATCTGGAGTAATTAAGGTAAATGCTGTAGCTTCAGGAAATGAAATACATAATTTTACTACCTCTGGCTTATCAAGTTCTTTTTATACTATTACAGGAAATCTTTCTACTTCTAAAGGAACAGTTATTTATGATGGTTTGACAATGACTCAAAGTTTAAAAATTGAATCTAGTGCCGGACTTGTAAATTTTGTAACAACACAAGAGGCTACTTTAACTTTGGTTTTTGTTGAATCTGCTGCAAGAATTAAAGTGGATGGTGTTTCTAAGACTGCTAATGGTGGAATTATAACACTTACTATTCCTGCAGGAAACCATAGCCTAAGCAGAGATACGGGTACTACAAGTTTGTATTACATTAAAACGGCTTACGCAACATTGGGATTAGGGGAAAATAATTTATCTGCAAAACTGACCTTATATCCAAATCCGGTTTCGAATCAATTGTATATTTCTTCAGAAGATCACAAGATTGAAAACGTTATGATTTATAATTTATTTGGAGCAGTTGTTAAAAATATTTCGAGTGGAGCTGAATCTATTGACATGAGTAATCTTACTACAGGAAATTATTTAGTAAAAGTGACTACAGAACAGGGTTCATTTACTAAAAAGATTATTAAAAAATAACTTTTTAATATACTAACTATTTTAAAAACAAAAGGCTTCCTTATTTTGGAAGCCTTTTGTGTATTTAATTATTTATAAATCAAATTTAATACCCTGAGCCAATGGAAGGCTTGTTGTATAATTGATAGTATTGGTTTGACGCCTCATATATATTTTCCAGGCATCAGAACCTGATTCTCTTCCGCCTCCAGTTTCTTTTTCTCCTCCAAAAGCACCTCCGATTTCAGCCCCGGAAGTTCCAATATTGACATTTGCAATCCCACAATCAGAACCTGTAACAGATAAAAATCTTTCGGCTTCACGTAAATTATTTGTCATAATGGCTGATGATAATCCCTGAGCGACACCATTTTGCTGCTCAATCGCATTTTCTACATCTCCTGAATATTTCATCAGATACAAAACAGGTGCAAAGGTTTCGTGTTGAACAATTTCGAATGAATTTTCTGCTTCGGCAATGGCTGGTTTCACGTAACAGCCACTTTCATAGCCTTCGCCCGAAAGTACGCCTCCTTCCACTAAAATGGTTCCGCCTTCTGCAACCACTCTGTTCAATGCTTTTGCATACATTTCGACTGCATGAATATCAATTAATGGTCCAACATGATTTTTTTCGTCAAGCGGATTTCCAATTCGTAATTGTTTATAAGCAGCGATCAATGCCTCTTTTACTTTATCGTAAATACTTTCATGAATGATCAATCGTCGGGTTGAAGTACAGCGTTGTCCGGCCGTACCAACAGCTCCAAATACGGCTCCGATTACGGTCATTTTTATATCGGCATCAGGAGTCACAATAATAGCGTTGTTTCCTCCTAATTCTAATAATGATTTTCCTAAACGACCTGCAACGGCCTGAGCCACTATTTTTCCCATTCGGGTTGAACCGGTTGCAGAGATTAACGGAATTCGGGAATCAGCTGTCATTAATTCACCAATAGTATAATCGCCATTGATTAAGCATGAAATTCCTTCCGGCAAATTATTTTCTTTTATAACCTGGGCAATTATATTTTGACAGGCAATTCCGCAAAGAGGTGTTTTTTCAGAAGGTTTCCAAACGCAAACATCTCCGGAGATCCACGCCAAAGCGGTATTCCAGGACCAAACAGCTACCGGAAAATTGAAGGCAGAAATGATTCCGACAACTCCTAATGAATGGTATTGTTCATACATACGATGTCCGGTTCTTTCAGAATGCATTGTTAATCCGTGTAATTGGCGGGATAAACCAACAGCAAAATCACAGATATCAATCATTTCCTGAACTTCTCCATACCCTTCTTGTAGTGATTTTCCCATTTCAAAAGAAACTAGTTTTCCAAGAGCTTCTTTATTTTGTCGTAATTTTTCCCCAAACTGACGAACAATTTCCCCACGCTGTGGTGCAGGTATTAAGCGGAATTTTTTAAAAGCTTCCGTTGCTGATTGGATTACCTTTTCATAATCTTCAGCTGTTGACATTTTTACCGAAGCAATTAATTTTCCGTCAACAGGAGAATAGCTATCTAAAATTTCTCCGGATGAAAAACTTTCTAAACCAGTTGAGGTACCTTCATTTATAAATTTGATGCCCAATTTTTCCAGAGCTTCATTTATTCCAAATTGTGATGCTATTGTTGTCATTTTAACTTTATTGATTAAAAATGTTATATTTTTATGTAAAGATATTGCTTCAGAACGAATTTCATTATAAGAAATCAAAGTAAATTTAAGGCTATTTTACAGGTTTTCATAGACACTCATCAATTTATCCGTCATAATTACTGAAATTTGCAGCAGCAAAAAATATAAATATGTCAATTTTAAAGAAGTTTGTTGTTTGTTTGTTTTTGATTTCAATAAATGCGTTTGCACAAAAACTGTTGAATCCATCTTTTCAGATTGTGCCTTTAGGAGTTAAGGGCGGAATCGACGAAAAAAATCTTTCAGCTTATTTATTGGCGCCTTCAAATACAAAAGATTATATCTGTCTGGATGCCGGAACGATCAATTCAGGAATTGAAAAAGCTATTGAAAATAAAGTCTTTAAGGTTTCAACAAGTGAAGTATTGCGAAAGTATATTAAAGGATATTTGATTTCGCATGCCCATTTAGACCATGTTTCCGGGTTGATAATTAACTCTCCGGCCGATTCTTCAAAAACGGTTTATGCTACAAAAAGATGTATGGAAATGATGGAGAATCATTATTTTAATGATCAGACGTGGGCTAATTTTGGTGATGAGGGTCCGGGTTTTCATATTAAACGATATCATTTTCAAACTTTAAATTTAGGCGAAGAAACTCCAATAACCAATACAGCTATGACTGTAAAATCTTTTCTTTTAAGTCATGTCAATCCATATGAAAGTACTGCCTTCTTAATTAAAAATAATAATAATTATGTTTTGTATCTTGGTGATACAGGTTCTGATGCAGTAGAAAAAAGCAATAATTTAAAAGACTTGTGGGCAGCAATTGCACCATTGATTGAAAGCAAACAATTAAAAGGGATTTTTATAGAAGTTTCTTTCCCGAATGAACAGCCGGATCAATTTTTATTTGGACATCTTACTCCAAATTATTTGATGGATGAACTTCATGCATTAGAAAAATTATCCGGAAAAAATTCTTTGAATGGATTTAAAATAGTAGTTACACATTTGAAACCACCTGTTAAAAACATTGAATTAATTAAAGAGCAATTAAAAAATCAAAATGATTTAGGTTTGAAATTTATTTATCCGGAACAGGGAAAACGACTTGAATTATAATTTACTGAAATTAGTTTTAAATCAAAGAACATCATAAAAAAACCGGCAAAAACTAAAAGCTTGCCGGTTTTCTATTTCACATATAATTTTATAAATCGAACCCTAAATTCACGCCTAATTTCATGGCAATGATTTTAGTGATACGTTGTTTTAATTCCGGTATCTTGATGCTTTCGATTACAGCATTCGAGAACGCATACATCAATAACGCTTTAGCTTCTTTTTTAGGAATACCACGAGATTGCATGTAAAACATTGCTGTTTCGTCTAATTGTCCTATTGTACAGCCGTGAGAACATTTTACGTCATCAGCAAAAATTTCCAATTGTGGTTTTGCATTAATAGTAGCTTTGTCGCTTAATAAAATATTATTGCTTTTCTGAAAAGCATTCGTTTTTTGAGCTTCTCTGTCTACCAGGATTTTTCCGTTGAAAACTCCAGTCGAACGATCAGAGAATATTCCTTTATAATCCTGAAAACTTTCGCAGTTTGGTTGTGCGTGATTTACCAAAGTATAATGATCAACGTGTTGTTTGTCATTTAGAATTGAGATTCCGTTTAACGTACTTGTCAGTCTTTCACCAAAGTGATAAAAGTTTAAGTTGTTTCGAGTTATATTTCCTCCAAAAGAGAACGTGTGTACATAAGCATGACTTTCCTGTTGTTGTGAAACATATGTATTATCAACTAAGTTCGCTTCGCTGCTATCATTCTGAATTTTATAGTAATCTACAATCGCACGTTTTTGGGCGAAAATTTCTGTAACCGAATTGGTTAAAACCGGATTTTCATTCAAACTTTGGTGACGTTCGATAATCTGAACATGCGAATTTTCACCTACAATAATCAAGTTTCTCGGCTGAACCATTAAAGCAACTTCGTTTCCTGTTGAGAAATACATGATTTCAATAGGTTTATCTGCAACTTTCTTTTTTGGAATATTGATAAAAGCACCTTCACTTGCAAAAGCAGTATTCAACGAAGTCAAACTTTCATCTTTACTTGCAATTTGATTAAAGTAGGTATCAATAACCATTTTGTATTTTGGTTTGGTCAATGCCGATGACATAAGGCAAACATCGATTCCGTCATGCGTTGTAGAAGACAAATGCGAACTGAAAATGCCATCGATAAACACTAATTTATAAGTGTCTACTTCGTGTAAAAAGTATTTTTTTACCTGATTAAATTCAATTGCATTTTCTTTTTTAGGAAATACTGTAAAGTCATTTTTTAAGATGGCGTTTAGCGATGTATATTTCCAGGCTTCCTCTTTTTTGGTTGGGAAACCTTTATTTTCGAAATTTTTTAAGGCATTTGTGCGTATGTCATGTAAATCTGAATGTACATCAACACGCTCTTCAAAAGCCATAAAAGACGACACTAATTTTTCTTTTAAATCCATTGTTCTTTTTTAGTCTTAAAGTCGAATGTCTTAAAGTCTTAAAGTCTGAAACTTGATGGTATCCTACTTTTGATCTTTAAACTTTACGACTAGATTCCAAATATTTTATGAAACCGCTTAATAATTTCGATATTTTGGTTATCGATTCTAAAAGCATTTCAAATTCTTTTTTAATAATATATTCTAAATCAAATGCTAAATACAATTGAGATAGAACTTCTCCTGCTGATGCTTTGGCTACATATAAAAAGTAAACAAACTCCTTATCTGTATTCTTTCAAAGCCTTCTGCTATATTTGAAGACACAGAAAGTGATGCTGGTCTTATTTGTCTAACGAAATCAAGTCTTTTTTGAAATTAGAATTTTCAATAACAAGATATATTTCTTGTTGAAGATTCTAGATTTTTACCAGAAATTTATTTCTTCGAAAGAATTAAATTTACCCATATTTTTCTTTTCACTTTATGACTTTAGACTTTAAGACGACCTTAGTTCTCCGCTTTAATCCAGTCGTATCCTTTTTCTTCCAGTTCGTAAGCCAATTCTTTTCCGCCTGATTTTACGATTCTTCCGTTGTAAAGAACGTGAACGAAATCCGGAACGATATAATCTAACAAACGTTGGTAGTGCGTGATCACAATAATGGCGTTTTTGTCGCTTTTTAATTTGTTAACTCCGTTAGCCACAATTCTTAAAGCATCGATATCAAGACCAGAATCGGTTTCGTCAAGGATGGCTAATTTTGGTTCTAACATTGCCATTTGGAAGATTTCGTTTCTTTTTTTCTCTCCTCCGGAAAAACCTTCGTTTAAAGATCTGGATAAAAATTTACGGTCGATTTCTAATAATTCAGATTTCTCACGAATTACTTTCAGCATTTCGTTTGCAGGCATTTCTTCCTGTCCGTTTGCTTTACGAGTTTCGTTGATAGCCGTTTTCATGAAGTTTGTTACACTCACTCCGGGAATTTCTACAGGATATTGAAATGAAAGAAAAATACCTTTGTGAGCTCTTTCTTCAGGAGCGAGATCAGCAAGATCTTCTCCGTCAAGAACAACTTCCCCATCAGTAACTTCGTAGTTTTCGTTTCCGGCAATAACAGCCGAAAGTGTACTTTTTCCAGAACCGTTTGGCCCCATGATAGCGTGTACTTCACCAGCTTTAACTTCTATATTAATTCCTTTCAGGATTTCTTTATCACCGATTGCGGCGTGAAGGTTTTTTATTGATAACATTGTTTTTTTTATTTTTATATAAATGTCAATTCTATTTTTGTTGTTTGGTTGAGGATGTTAGCATTAAAATGCGCGTGTCCTAAATATTCCATGCCTAAATAATCGGCTGTTTTTTTGAACGGAATGTAAAAACTCTCTTCAATTTCATTGTCATGTGAATTGGATATCACACCAATTTTCTTTCCTCTAAGTTTTCTTCCGGTTTCTTTTTCAATTCGGATTAAATCCGAAAAACGATCAAAGAAAACCTTCATTATTCCACTCATATTATACCAATATATGGGCGTTGCAAAAATTAAAGTGTCGTAGTCTTCCAATATTCTTCTAATTAAAGGAAGAAAATCGTCTTCTCTGTTTTTGCTTTCGTAATCATAATGAGAAATATTATAATCACTTAAGTCAATTACATCAATTGCCGATTCTTTTGAAATTTCATCGACAATTTTTGTTGTGTTTCCGTTTTTTCTGGCTGAACCTAAAATGATGACTTTCTTATTTTCCATCTTTTAATTATCCAACAGATCCTTCTAAAGAAATCTCTAATAATTTTTGAGCTTCAACAGCAAACTCCATTGGTAATTTGTTCAATACATCTTTACTGAAACCGTTTACAATCAAGGCAATCGCTTTTTCAGTTGGAATACCTCTCTGGTTGCAATAGAAAACCTGGTCTTCTCCAATTTTACTTGTAGTTGCTTCGTGCTCTATTTTTGCTGATGGATTTTTACTTTCGATATAAGGAAAAGTATGCGCTCCGCAATTATTACCCATTAATAAGGAATCACATTGCGAAAAGTTTCTTGCATTTTCAGCTCTTGGGCTAATCTGAACTAATCCACGGTAGCTATTTTGTGATTTACCAGCCGAAATACCTTTAGAAATAATAGTCGATTTAGTGTTTTTTCCTAAATGGATCATTTTAGTTCCTGTATCTGCTTGTTGGTAATTATTGGTAACGGCAATTGAATAAAATTCTCCTACCGAATTATCTCCTTTTAATACACAAGAAGGATATTTCCAGGTTACAGCAGAACCAGTTTCTACTTGTGTCCAGGATATTTTAGCGTTTGTTTCGCATAAACCTCTTTTGGTTACGAAGTTGTAAACGCCACCTTTTCCTTCTTTGTTTCCTGGAAACCAGTTTTGAACAGTGGAATATTTAATTTCAGCATCATCCAAAGCAATTAATTCAACAACAGCAGCGTGCAATTGATTTTCATCACGACTAGGAGCTGTACAGCCTTCAAGGTAGGATACGTAACTTCCTTCATCTGCAATAACAAGCGTTCTTTCGAATTGTCCTGTTCCTGCCTGATTGATTCTAAAATAAGTCGAAAGTTCCATTGGACAGCGAACACCTTTTGGAATATAACAAAAACTTCCATCAGAGAAAACAGCCGAGTTTAATGCAGCGTAGAAATTATCTTTTTGAGGAACAACGGTTCCTAAATATTTACGAACTAATTCAGGATGTTCTTTTATAGCTTCAGAAATTGGACAGAAAATAATTCCTTTTTCTCCAAGTGTTTTCTTGAAAGTAGTAGCCACAGAAACAGAATCGACAACAATATCCATAGCGACATTGTTCATCATTTTTTGTTCATCTACAGAAATTCCTAACTTTTTGTACATTTCTAAAAGTTCCGGATCAACATCATCCAAGGTTTTATTTGGATCGACTTGTTTTGGAGCTGAATAATAAGAAATGGCCTGAAAATCCGGTTTTTCATAACGAACATTCGCCCATTCCGGCTCGATCATTTCTTTCCACGCACGAAAGGCTTCGATGCGCCATTCGGTCATCCATTCTGGCTCTCCTTTTTTAAGAGAAATGGCTCTTACGATATCTTCGTTTAAGCCAATAGGGAATGTCTCCGATTCGATATCAGTGTAAAATCCGTATTCGTATTCTTTAGTTTCGAGTTCGATTTTTAAATCGTCTTCTGTGTATTTGCTCATTATTTTAATATTGTCTAAAGTTTGAAAGTCCAAAGTTTGAAAGTCAACAGAAGTTGATTTCTCGGCTTTTGACTAAAGAGAGAATGATTCTCCGCAACCACAAGTTCTGCTTGCATTCGGATTGTTGAATACAAATCCTTTTCCATTTAATCCTCCAGAAAATTCAAGAATTGTTCCGGCTAAATAAAGGAATGATTTCTTTTCAACGGCAATTGTTATGTCGTTGTCTACAAATATTTTATCGTCTTCGCCCTTTGTTTTGTCAAATTTTAAATCATATGACAAACCAGAGCATCCGCCACTTTTTACACCTACACGTACGTAGTCATGTGCGGCATCAAAACCATCGTCATTCATCAAATCGATGATTTTCTTTTTGGCTGTATCAGAAACTTTTATCATTGTTTATTGTATTTGTTTTTTTTTCATTTTTAATCCACATTTAATAAACAGTAACAAAATTAGTACTTTTTTAAAGTGCTGGATTTCAATGATGAAATGAAATTATCTGCAAAGATACGACTTAAAAACCTTTTTCCATAACGGTTCACATTATTATAACAAATGTTAAAATAGATAATAGTTATTTTGGGAATTATAGGTACTATTTAGGTTATAGTATTTACACCAATTTATGAAATCAAAAAAATGTTCATTACTTTCAGTAATGTGGTTTTGAGTTTTTAATGGAATATTTTTAGCATAACGAAATTGTATTTTCTAGCTTTGTTTTCATACTAGAAATTTATACTCATGGAACTTTACCCAATAGAATCAGGAAATTTTAAGTTAGACGGAGGTGCGATGTTTGGAGTGGTGCCCAAAACAATCTGGAATAAAACCAATCCTGCAGATGCCAATAATTTAATTGATATTGCGGCTCGTTGTCTGCTTATTGAAGATGGTAACCGATTGATTCTGATTGATACGGGAATGGGAAATAAGCAATCAGAAAAGTTTTTTGGTTATTATTCACTTTGGGGAACGCATTCGCTGGATGGTTCTCTCGCGAAATATGGTTTTCACAGGGATGATATTACCGATGTTTTTATGACACACCTTCATTTTGATCATTGTGGTGGAAGTGTGCAATGGAATGCAGATAAAACTGGGTACGAACCAGCGTTTAAAAATGCTAAATTCTGGACAAATGATAACCATTGGGAATGGGCGATAAAGCCAAACGCCCGTGAAAAAGCTTCTTTTTTATCAGAAAATATTTTACCAATGCAGGAAAGTGGTCAGTTGAATTTTATAAAAAGACCCGGAAGTGATTTTTTACCACAGTCGGAACTAGGTTTCGGAATTTTCTTTGCCGACGGTCATACCGAAAAACAAATGATTCCGCATATTCAGTATAAGAATAAAACCATAGTTTTTTGTGCGGATTTGTTACCGACTGCCGGTCATATTCCGTTACCTTATATTATGGGTTATGACACAAGACCTCTATTAACATTAGATGAAAAAGAGAAATTTTTAAATGCAGCAGCGACTAATAATTATTATTTATTTCTGGAACATGATGCGCATAACCAGATTATAACGGTTGAGAATACCGAAAAAGGTGTTCGATTGAAAGACGTTTTTACTTGTGATGAGATTTTTTAATCCAAATCCCAGCCAAAACCGGTTTGAAATACATAATCATTTTTAGAAGTACTTGATGGAGGTTTGCTGTCAAAGTTGTATAAAAGGGATAGTTTGATATAAAAATTTAGAGGCAAATCATATTTTGTATCCAGGTTAAAGTCGGTGCGAATCCTTTTGCTTTCTGTTAAACTCGGAAAAACATTTAATTTGGATTTAATATCAAAATCTCCGGCATCGTAAATATTTAATTCAGTTCCCAAAAAGGCTTCCAAACTTTTATTGGCAGAAGTTTCAGTTGTATATTTTTCGTGATTAAAAGAAAGTCCTGCTGCTACACCCCAATATTTTGTATTATCATGAATAAGATACTTTCCTACACCCCCTTTTGACAAGATACGCAAATCAATATCCTGTTCTGTATTTGATAATGTAGTAATAGACATTTGAGCAAAATAATCTTTTTTTAAGAGTTTCGTGAAACTCAGATCAGTATCAATCCTGCGAATGGATTCAATGTCATCCTGAACGGATTGCATCTGCTTATAAGTAGCTGTAGAAAACCAGGTTCGGGCCGTATAACCCAGGCTAACATTTATACTTAGCTGCTGGAGGTTTTGAGCTTTTGTCAATTTTATGCCTACATCAAAAGAAGCATCCAAACGATCCCAAAAACCATCATTAACTGACTTGATGTAAACAATATCTTCGAGATTCACTTCTTTCCTTTCCTGATTACTCCAATTTATAACATAAGTTTTTTTCGTTTTATAGTCAGTGAACAAGCCACCATTTAGCAAATCGCCATTACTTAAATTAATCATGTGCGATTTATTAGAAATAATAGAGATAATATCTTTCCATTTAATCTTGAAATCCTCTTTACTATAATCTGTTTCAATCTGCAAAGCGCCATTTTTCATGAGTTTGATTTTTCCTACCATTAAATCTTTGTTTTTTAAAACAAGAGTGTCTGATTGGGCATATGATTTTACCAAAAATAAAAGAAAAATCAGAAAAGTAATTTTTTTCATTTTTTATGTATTTAATTAAAAATCAGATTGTAACATAAATTTAATAATAATAATTAAGGTTTGAAAGAATTTTACTTTTTCAGATTTACTTAGAATTTTAAAGCATAAAATTCATAACACATTGTTAACGGTTAGTATTTTGTAACAAAATGTCATAATTTAGTCCCATCTTTAACTTTACATTATATATAGATACATGAGTCATATTAAACCTCTCAATTTATCTGCTTTCGCATTACTTGTTTTAGCAGGTTGCGGTGCTACGATGCAGGCACAAGTTTCAACTCAAAAAGAGTTTATTACGGCTCCATTAGCAGTTGTTAAAAAAGCACCCCTTACGGATACTGAACTAAAAAGATGGAGTCATCTTGATCTGATAAAAGACTCTATTCCGGGAATGAGTGTAGACAAGGCTTACGCCGAATTACTTCAGGGAAAAACAGGTGTCAAAGTAATCGTCGGAATTGTAGATTCAGGAGTGGATATCGAACACGAAGATTTACAGGGAATGATCTGGACAAATCCAAAGGAAATTCCGGGTAACGGAATCGATGATGATAAAAATGGCTATGTTGATGACATTCATGGATGGAATTTTCTGGGAGATGTTGTAAAAGAAAATCTTGAAATGACCCGTATTGTCAAAAAAGGAGATGACGGTTCTGAACAATATAAAAGTGCTTTGGCTCAGTATACTGAAAAATATGAGAAAGCTTTAAAAGATAAAGAGCAGGTTGATTTTTTATTGGATGTTCACAACACAATTAAGAAAGAGTTAAATAAAACAACCTACAAAGTCGAGGATTTAGCAACTATTACTTCAACAGACCCAAAAGTGGCCAGAAGCAAAATGGTAATGACTCAGATTTTTACCAATGCAGGTCCAACCTTTGATCCTGAAGCAGAATTAAAAGATTATAGTGAGCATGTTTCTGATGAATTAAACTATAATTTAAACAAAGATTTTGACGGAAGAAAAGTGTTAGGTGACAATGCGGAAGATATAAAAAGTACTAAATACGGAAACAATATTGTATTTGGACCAGATAAAGAAGAGGCATTACATGGAACTCACGTTGCCGGAATTATTGCTCAGGTTCGCGGTAATAATTTAGGTGGAGACGGAGTTGCCAACAACGTTGAAATTTTGACTGTTAGAGCAGTGCCTGATGGAGACGAATATGATAAAGACATTGCTTTGGCAATTCGTTATGCTGTAGACAATGGTGCAAAAGTCATCAACGGAAGTTTCGGAAAAAGCTTTTCTCCTCATAAAGATTGGGTTTACGATGCAATCAAATATGCGTCTAAAAAAGATGTTTTAATTGTTCATGCTGCAGGTAATGATGGCTATAATATTGATGAAACAGAGAACATCAATTATCCAAATGATGCTAAAGATAATATTAAAGAATTTGCAGATAATCTGATAACAATTGGAGCAATCAATAAATTATATGGGCAAAATGTAATTGCTGGATTTTCTAACTTCGGAAAAATAAATGTGGATATTTTTGCTCCGGGTGAAGAAATTTATGCAACGGTTCCAAATAATAAATACAAATATTTACAAGGAACTTCAATGGCATCACCAAATGCTGCGGGAGTTGCAACTTTAATTCGTTCTTATTATCCGAAATTAAAAGCAAAACAGGTAAAACAAATTTTAATGGATTCTGGAGTTGCTCTTCCGGACACAGTGGCTTTAGGTGAAAATAATGATGTTAAACCAGCATCTGAGTCATCAAAAACGGCTAAAATGGTTAATGCCTATAATGCTTTATTAATGGCTGAAAAAATGTCTAAAAAATAAGCCTAAATTTTTAAATAATTCAATAACAAGTTTACAAGAGCCTCTTTTGTAAACTTGCTTATTTTAATACCACACATAATTCAAATGAAAAAAATTATTCTACTTTCTTTTTTGAGTTTTGGTTTAAGCTCAGCTTTTTCACAAAATGCCCCATATTGGCAGCAGCATGCCGATTATAAAATGGAAGTATCGATGGATGTAAAAAACTATCAATATAAAGGAAAACAAGAACTGGTATATAGCAATAACTCTTCCGATACGTTAAAAAAAGTATATTATCATCTGTTTTTTAATGCTTTTCAGCCGGGAAGTGAAATGGATGCACGTTTGCATTCGATAAAAGATCCTGATGGAAGAATGGTCAATAAAGTAAAGGGTGCTGATGGCAAAGATGTAAAGCAAAGCCGAATTGAATTGTTGAAGCCAAACGAAATAGGCTTTTTAAAAATCACAAATTTCAAACAAGACGGAACAGTTGCTCAAACAAGAGTTTCTGGGACAATTCTAGAAGTGACTTTGGCGAAACCAATTTTACCCAATTCTAAATCGACTTTTACGTTAGATTTTGACGGACAGGTACCGGTTCAGGTACGTCGTTCCGGAAGAAACAATTCTGAAGGAGTAGAACTGTCCATGTCACAATGGTATCCAAAATTAGCCGAATTTGATTTTGAAGGCTGGCATGCAGATCCTTACATTGCAAGAGAATTTCACGGAGTTTGGGGAAATTTTGATGTAAAAATCACCATTGATAAAGACTACACAATTGGTGGGTCAGGCTATTTACAGGATAAAAATACAATCGGTCACGGTTATGAAGATACTGGTGTAACGGTTGTTTACCCTAAAAAGGCTAAAACTCTTACCTGGCATTTTATTGCGCCAAATGTTCATGATTTTACCTGGGCAGCCGATAAAGAATATACACATGATATAGTAAAAGGACCGAACGATGTTGATCTGCATTTCTTCTACAAAAACAATCCAAAAACTACTGAAAATTGGAAACAATTAGAGCCTTTAATGGTAAAAGTGATGGATTACTACAATCATAAAGTAGGGGCATATCCATATAAACAATATTCATTTATTCAGGGTGGAGATGGCGGAATGGAATACGCAATGTGTACGTTGATGTTAGGAAACGGAACTCTTGAAGGGATTTTAGGAACAGCAACTCATGAATTAGGACACTCGTGGTTTCAGCATATTTTAGCTTCAAACGAATCAAAACATCCATGGATGGATGAAGGCTTTACAACTTATATTGAAGACAGCGCTTTGAATGAATTAAAAGGAGACAAAAAAGAAGTGAATCCATTTAAAGGAAATTATGCCGCTTATTACAGTTTAGTAAATTCTGGAAAAGAGCAGCCACAAACAACACACGGCGATCGTTATGATGAAAATCGTCCTTATAGTATTTCTTCTTATGTAAAAGGAAGTATTTTTCTTTCTCAATTAGAATATGTAATCGGAAAAGAAAATTTAGAGGCAACCTTAAAAAGATATTTTAATGATTTTAAATTCAAGCATCCAACTCCAAATGATATTAAAAGATCAGCTGAAAGAGTTTCTGGTGCAGAATTAGACTGGTATTTGACAGATTGGACACAAACTGTAAATACAATTGATTATGGTATCAGAGAGGTTGTTGATAATGATGGAAAAACAAATATAACGTTAGAAAGAATCGGTAGAATGCCAATGCCAATCGATTTAAAAGTTGAATATACTGATGGAACTTCTGAAACTTTCTACATTCCATTAAGAATGATGAATTTCATCAAACCAAATCCAAATCCAAACGTAAAAAGAACTGTTTTGGAAGATTGGGCCTGGGCACAATCAAACTATAGTTTTACAATTGATAAAAATAAAACAGCGATCAAAAAAATCACTATAGATCCAAGTGGATTAATGGCTGATGTAAAAGCTGCGAATAATGTTTTTGAAGTGAAATAAATTTCACATTGAAGTAATAAAAAAAGGTCTCGTTTAAATTTTAAGCGAGACCTTTTTCTTTTTTGTCTATTTGATAGTTACCCCAAATGTTCCAACATGTCTTTGGTCATCGATTCCAAATCAAAAGTATGTTTCCAGCCCCAATCTTTTCTGGCTTCGGCATCATCAATACTTGCAGGCCAGCTATCCGCAATTTTCTGACGGAAATCAGGATTGTAAGTGATTTCAAATTCAGGAATATGTTTTTGAATTTCGGCAGCAATTTCTGTTGGCGTAAAGCTCATAGCCGCTAAATTGTATGAAGAATGTATTTTTATTTTTTCTTCAGGAGCCTGCATAATAGAGATAGTTGCATCAATAGCGTCATCCATATACATCATTGGCATTTTGGTCTCCGAAGATAAAAAACATTCGTATTTTTTATCAGCAATTGCTTTATAAAAAATATCAACAGCATAATCTGTAGTTCCGCCGCCCGGAGGTGTGGACCAGCTTATTAAACCAGGATAACGGATGCTACGTACATCAACACCGTAGATATTATGGTAGTATTCGCACCATCTTTCTCCCGCTTGTTTACTAATTCCGTAAACGGTAGAAGGTTCCATAATCGTATATTGAGGCGTGTTTTCTTTTGGTGTAGTAGGGCCAAAAACCGCAATACTAGAAGGCCAGAAGATCTTTTTTATTTTTTTGGCTTTTGCCAGATTCAAAACATGAAATAAGGAGTTCATATTTAAATCCCAGGCAAAGGCAGGATTCTTTTCAGCTGTGGCTGATAAAAGTGCCGCCATTAAATAGATGTCTGTAATGTGATGAACTTCTACAAGATGCTCAATTTGGTTAAAATCTAAAGCATTGATTACTTCAAACGGACCAGAATTGACTACATCTGTATTTAATTTTCGAATATCAGAAGCAATCACATTTTCTGTTCCGTACAGCTTACGCAGTTTCTGAGTCAGTTCTGTCCCTATTTGACCACAAGCACCAATGATTAATATTTTTGGATTCATTTGAATAGATTTAGAGGACAAATATAATTTATTCGTAAATAATTGTATTTTTTATAATGTTAAATTATGAATTCAATAACATATAATATTATTTTTTGTCTTTTTCATTTTGAAAAAGCTTTTTTAAATTGGAGTAAAATGGTTGTAAATCAAAATTCATAATTGTAAATTTACTTGTAACTTTGTGGCTTAATGTTTTATCAAATGAAATCGCCGTTTTACAAAAGTTTACGCAGACAAACACCAGTAAATAAAAGACGATAACATATATAAACGTTAAAAAATAAATTTTACATATATGAAATATAAAGTATCTCTTTTTCTACTTTTAATTTTTATGCTGAATTCATGTCAGGATCAAAATGAAAAACGTCTTGCTGAAAATAAAAAAGAAGCAAAAAAGAAAGAAATCATTTTTAATAATATAAAAAAAAGCTGGTCTTTTATTGATGAACCGATCAATGAAGTTTCAGAAAAAAATATAAACGATTGGAAAGAATGGCGTGAGTTTTTAAAAGAACTTGGAGGAAAACCAAGAAAGACTATTGGAGCATTCCAAAAAAAATCTTCGGTCATTGCTAAAAAAGCGATGGCATTAAACAATAATATTCCCTCCCAATTTGATCAGCCACAGATCAAAAGCCGAATTTCTATTTTGATTACGAAAGTAAAAATGATGGATTTGTTTATTCACCTTGATAGAATTCCGGATGAAAAGGTTGTTTTTTTAATTGGAGAAATTAACAAAGAATTGGTTTCATTAGAAAGACAAATGGATAAAATTGTAGAAAAAAGCAAAATTCCAAAAGAAGAAGGGGAATCCGATTTTCTACGAATGTTAGATACAGCACGAGCAATCCCGAATTCAATGCCGCCAATAGATCAAAATTCGCCTAAAGTTGAGTAAAAACGCCTTATATACCACCTACGACAATTTGCCAAAAACGCAGCAGATTGCAACCAATTTACTGGAAGGAAATCAAGTAAAAATGCATCTGAACGGTTTGTTGGGATCAGCAGTTTCATTTGTGATCCGAGCTGTTTTCAAAAAAACCGAACTTCCTTTTTTAGTTATTTTAGACAATAAAGAAGAAGCTGCTTATTATCTCAACGATTTAGAACAAATGATTGGTGAGCAGGATGTATTGTTTTATCCGGCATCATTTCGTCGTCCATACCTAGTTGATGAAACAGACAACGCCAATGTTTTGCTTCGCGCTGAGGTTTTAAACCGAATCAATTCCCGTAAAAAACCAGCAGTAATTGTTACTTATCCCGAAGCACTTTTTGAGAAAGTCTTGACACGTCAGCAATTAGATAAAAATACTTTGAAAGTGGCGCTGAACGACAAAATTTCAATTGATTTTATCAACGAAGTTTTGTTCGAATATGAATTTAAAAGAGTCGATTTTATTACAGAACCAGGCGAATTCTCCGTTCGTGGGGGAATCGTCGATGTGTTTTCTTTTTCGAACGATCATCCATACCGAATAGAATTCTTCGGAAATGAAGTGGACAGCATCAGAAGTTTTGATGTGGAAACGCAATTATCCGTAGAAACCCATAAAAAAATTACCATTATCCCGAATGTCGAAAACAAGATATTTCAGGAAAACCGGGAAAGTTTTTTAGATTATATTTCAGAGAAAACGGTTCTTTTTATTCAAAATACCGATGGACTTTTCAGTCAGTTAGACAAACAATTCACAAGGGCAGAAGAAGCTTTTGAAAAACTTTCGGGTGAAATAAAACACGCTACTCCGGAACAATTATTTTTAAATCAGAGTTCGTTTATCAAACGAGCCTTAAATTTTTCTATAGTAGAGTTGGCTTCAAAGCCGATTTTCAAAACTACAAAGGAAATTGAATTTCACTTTCAGCCACAGCCTTCTTTCAACAAACAATTTGATTTGCTGTTAAATAATCTGAGCGAAAATCATTTTAACGGTTATAAAAATTATTTGTTCTGTTCGAATGAAACGCAGGCAAAACGTTTTCATGATATTTTTGAGTCGTTGGATGAAGCTAATTCTGAAAATATCCGCAAACAATATCATACCGTGGTTTTGCCTTTATATCAAGGTTTTATTGATGAAGAAAATCAAATAACGGCTTATACAGATCACCAGATTTTTGAGCGTTACCATAAATTCAACATCAAAAACGGCTATTCGAAAAAGCAAAATATTACGTTGAAAGAATTGACGTCACTTTCTGTTGGCGATTATGTAACCCACATTGATCACGGAATTGGCAAGTTTGGTGGATTGCAGAAAATTCAGGTGGAAGGTAAAACGCAGGAAGCCATAAAACTGGTTTATGCCGATAATGATATTGTGTATGTGAGTATTCACTCGTTACATAAAATCTCAAAATACAACGGAAAAGACGGAACGCCTCCAAAAATCTATAAATTAGGATCGAACGCCTGGAAGATTTTAAAACAAAAAACCAAAGCACGTGTCAAACATATCGCGTTCAACTTAATTCAGTTGTACGCAAAACGCCGATTGGAAAAAGGTTTTCAATTTGCGCCGGACAGTTATTTACAAAACGAATTAGAAAGTTCGTTTATTTACGAAGATACACCGGATCAAACCAAATCCACACAAGAAGTAAAAGCTGACATGGAAAGCGATCGCCCAATGGATCGTTTGGTTTGTGGTGACGTTGGTTTTGGAAAAACGGAGGTTGCGATTCGTGCCGCTTTTAAAGCGGTTGACAATAGTAAACAAGTTGCAATTTTAGTTCCGACAACTATTTTGGCGTACCAACATTACAGAACTTTTACCGAAAGATTAAAAGATATGCCGGTTTCAATTGGTTACTTAAATCGATTTAGAACCGCAAAACAAAAAGCACAAACCTTAAAAGATTTAGCCGAAGGAAAACTCGATATTGTCATCGGAACACATCAGTTGGTCAACAAAAATGTAGTTTTTAAAGATCTTGGTTTGTTGATTGTCGATGAAGAACAAAAGTTTGGTGTAAACGTTAAAGACAAATTAAAAACGATTGCAGCAAATGTGGATACGCTGACTTTAACGGCAACACCAATTCCGAGAACATTACAATTTTCATTGATGGCGGCGCGAGATTTGTCTGTAATTACAACACCTCCGCCCAATCGTTATCCTATAGAAACCAATGTTGTTGGATTTAATGAAGAAGTAATTCGTGATGCAATTTCGTATGAAATTCAGCGTAACGGACAGGTTTTCTTCATCAATAATAGAATCGAAAATATAAAAGAAGTGGCAGGAATGATTCAGCGTCTGGTGCCAAATGCCAGAGTTGGAATTGGTCACGGACAAATGGAAGGCGCCAAACTTGAGGAATTGATGTTAGGTTTCATGAACGGAGATTTTGATGTTTTGGTAGCAACCACCATTATCGAAAGTGGATTAGATGTACCCAACGCTAATACCATTTTCATCAATAATGCCAATAATTTCGGATTGTCAGATCTGCATCAAATGCGTGGTCGTGTTGGTCGTAGCAATAAAAAAGCATTCTGTTATTTTATCTGTCCGCCATATTCCTCAATGACCGAAGATGCGAGAAAACGCATTCAGGCTTTGGAACAATTCAGTGAACTCGGAAGCGGTTTCAATATTGCAATGAAAGATCTTGAAATTCGTGGTGCGGGTGATTTATTAGGTGGCGAACAAAGTGGTTTCATAAACGAAATTGGTTTTGATACCTACCAAAAAATTATGAACGAAGCAATTGAAGAATTAAAAGAAAACGAGTTCAAAGATTTATATCCCGAAGAGAACGATATTGAAACAAAGGAATACGTAAAAGATTTACAAATTGATACTGATTTTGAGCTCTTGTTTTCTGATGAATACATTAATAATGTTACCGAACGTTTGAGTTTATACAACGAATTGGGTTCTGTGAAAAATGAAGAAGAACTGGTTATTTTCCAAAATAAATTAACTGACCGTTTTGGGCCAATGCCACCAAGAGCCAATGCCCTAATGAATAGTATTCGTATCAAATGGATTGCGACCAACATCGGCATTGAGAAATTGGTTATGAAAAAAGGCAAAATGATTGGCTATTTTGTATCCGATCAGCAATCCGATTATTACCAATCTTCGAAGTTTAGAAAAGTGTTGCAATTTGTACAAAAACAAAGTAGCCTTTGCACCATGAAAGAAAAACAAACACCAAATGGTTTGCGACTTTTATTGACGTTTGACAATGTAAAATCGACCAAAAGAGCGTTAGAATTGATGGAATTATTAGGAGAGTAAATGTTTTAGAAGTATAAAATTAATAATTCAAATTACTTTTTTAATATAGTAATAAATATATAGGGCTTTGTTTTACTAAAAACTAAGTCCTTTTTTTATACCGTTATATTTTTTTAGATTTAAATTTGTATCATGTCTGAGACTCCAATTTATCGAAAAATAATCCATATCGATATGGATGCTTTTTATGCTTCGGTAGAGCAAATGGATAATCCTGCTTTGCGAGGAAAACCTATTGCTGTGGGCGGTTCAGAGAATAGAGGAGTCGTTTCGGCGGCCAGTTATGAAGCCCGTAAATTTGGTGTTAGAAGCGCAATTAGTGGTGTTTTAGCCAAGAAATATTGTCCTGAAATTATTTTTGTCCGGCCTCGTTTTGACCGATATAAAGAAATCTCAACTAAGATTCATAAAATTTTTCATGAGTATACAGATATGGTGGAACCGCTTTCACTTGACGAAGCCTATCTTGATGTAACACAAAATAAAAAGGGAAATCCAAGTGCCTCTTTATTAGCTCAGGAAATCAGATTACGAATTTTAAATGAAGTGGGAATCACAGCTTCTGCAGGAATTTCTATAAATAAATTCGTAGCCAAGATTGCCAGTGATTACAACAAACCCAATGGTCAGAAAACGGTAAACCCTGATGAGGTAATCCCTTTTTTGGAAGATTTACCGATCAGGAAATTTTACGGAGTCGGTAAAGTTACTACCGAAAAAATGTATCAGCTCGGCATTTTTACAGGATTAGATTTGAAAAGCAAATCACTGGATTTTCTGGAAAAACACTTTGGGAAATCAGGAAAATTTTATTTTCATGTTGTTAGAGGAATTCATAACAGTGAAGTAAAACCTTCCCGAAACACTAAATCTGTTGCGTCAGAACATACTTTTGATGTAAATCTTACTTCGGAAATATTTATGCTGGAACAGCTGGAAAAAATTGCTGCTTCGTTGGAGAAAAGATTAAAAAAATACAATATTTCAGGTAAAACGGTTACATTAAAAATTAAATACAGCGATTTTACGCAACAAACCAGAAGTAAAACATTGCCTTATTTTATTGCCGATAAAAGTTTGATTTTGGAAACTGTTGAAGAATTACTGTATCAGGAAAGAATGAAAGATTCTGTTCGATTATTGGGGATTTCTTTAAGTAATCTCAATACTGAACAAAAAAAGGCCGTAGTTGTTCAGTTGAAATTTGCTTTTTAATAACTTAAACAAGAGTTAAATATTGGCATTTTAATTTTGTTTATCAATTTATGATTAACTTTAAACAAAATAGTTTTTTATGGATTTTTTAGATTATATGCCTTTCGATGAATCTGAAGCAAATATAAGTTGTAATTCAGTTCCAATACATTGTTGGGATTTTCATTATGAATCTATAAATGAATTAAAATTTTTTTCATCAGATTTAAAAAAAATAAAACATATATCAACACAATTTAATTGGAATGATGTCGCTCTGGCTATTAGCGAACGTTTAATAAATGAAGTTGTTGTAATCACAAATGGGGAGCAAAAAATAATTTTTGCCTCTAAAGGAATTTATAAAATGACGGGATACACTGAAAAAGAAGTCGTTGGTAAATTTCCAAAAATTTTTCAGGGTACTGGAACTTCAGAGTTAGTCTTAAAAGAAATTAGAGTAGCGATCGAAAAACAAATACCTTTTGAAAAAACACTTTTGAATTATAAAAAAAATGGAGAAACTTATGAATGTGTGATTAATGGTTTCCCGGTTTTTAATAGGAAAGGAGAGTTATCACATTTTATAGCTTTTGAAAGAGCAGCATAATAAAAGCCTTTTTGAATTTCAAAAAGGCTTTTATTTACTATTATGATGAAGTAAAAAAATTAATCTTTACTTGCTAATTTTGATAATAATCTCAGAAATTCAATGTATAACCAAACTAAAGTTACCATTAATCCCATTGCACCGTACCATTCCATAAATTTTGGCATTCTTTCCTGAACACCTCTTTCAATTTGGTCAAAATCCAAAAACAAGTTTAAGGCAGCAACAATAATTACAAATACACTAATTCCGATACTCATCATTCCATTTCCATAATGTACAGGAGTGAAATTAAATATCAAAGACGCTAACCAGGAAAATAAATAATAAGTTGCAATTGCCAACGTAGCAGCAATAACTACTGATCTGAATTGTTCATTTACTTTTACGATTTTAAATTTATATAATCCTAAACAAACTAAAAAAGTAACTAATGTCGCACCGACAGCGTTTAGAACAATACCGGGAAATTTAGCTTCAAAAATGGCAGAAATTCCCCCTATAAATAATCCTTCAAAAAAAGCATAACCAGGGGCTAAATAAGGAGAAGCTTGTGGTTTAAATGCCGAAATTATAACTAAAATAAGCGCTATAATGGCACCGCCAATTGCTGGTAACATTGCATTCATTTCGTTAAATGCCATCCACCATGTGAGCATCGCTCCGGCACATAATAATAAAAACAAAATAGCTGTTTTATTGATAGTTCCGGATATGGTCATTTCCTGATTGTAATCAATAATTTTTGCTTCGTGTACTTGTTCAGAAGCTCTGGAAACAGCATTTGATGAAAAACGCTTGTTACTTAAAAATGGATTTTTTGAATTGAAGTTCATAGTTGTAATACATTTAATTGTACCCAAATATAAGTAGTTTTTTCGAGTGTACTGTTTTCAATAAAATTTTTAACATGATTTTTTCTGTTGAAAAAAATGCTTTCAAATAAAAAATCCATCAAAAGAAACCCTTGATGGACTGTATTTATAAAGGTTTATTTTTAATTCAATAAATCTAAAACTAAAGATGGAAATAAACCTAAAACAATATTTAGTGTAATAGAAATAATGGCAACAGCATAAATAAGAAAAGGTTTTCCGGTACGTTCCTGATTTGGTTCTTTTGAATACATAGCTAATATCAGTTTGAAATAATAGCCAACACTAATAATAGAATTGATAACCGCTACAATTACTAAAGCAATATAACCGGCCTGTATCGTCTGATTAAATAAAAATAATTTCGCAAAAAAACCTGAAAAAATAGGAATTCCGGCCATAGACAATAGAGAACCTGTTAATATTGCAGCTAATAAAGGATTTGTTTTTCCTAAACCATGAAAGTTTACAATATCTTCATCATTCTGATTATTTTTACACACGTAAAGTATAACGCTGAAAGCTGCAATTCCTGCTAGTGCATAAGCTGCAGTATAGTATAGTAAAACACCTGCTGAGGTTGCTACAGTTAAGAAAGTCATTAACATAAAACCTGCATGTGAAATTCCTGAAAAAGCGAGCATACGTTTTACGTTTACCTGACGCAAAGCCATAACGTTTCCAACGGTCATTGAAGCAATTGATATAATTACAATTATATTATCGAAAGTATATAAGTGATTCTGATTTCCTAAAGATGGTATAAAATTTAAAACTGAAATTAATTTAAAGAGAGTTGCCATTGCTATCACTTTTGCCAAGGTACTCATTAATGCAGTCGTTAAGGCAGGAGATCCTTCATAAACATCAGGAGCCCAAAAGTGGAAAGGAACTGCTGCAATCTTAAATAACATTCCAATTGTTACTAAAATCATTCCGATTGGAAACCAGACTGGTAATTCTGCAGACAGAGAATATTCGCTGATTTCAACTACATCAAAACTTCCCATTGCTCCGTAGATCAAACAAATACCAAATAGGATAATCCCTGACGCGAAAGATCCCATTAAAAAGTATTTCATTCCGGCTTCGTTACTTTTCAAATTCAAACGATCACTTGCTGCAAGTACATATAGGGCAATTGAAAGAATTTCGATTCCTAAGAAGAACATCGCTAAGTTTCCAAAAGAAACCATGGCAACTCCTCCGGCTAATAAAAATACTTTTATAGCAACAAAATCTGAAATTTTAGTTGGATGGTTTTCGTAAAAATTATGACTTAAGGCCACAAGGAAAATGGTCAGTATTATAAACAATGATGAGAATGCAGTTGAGAATTTACTCACTGTGATCATATTGTTGTAGTAACTTTCTGTGTATCCAAATTCAGAAAAATTAAGTGCCAAAACCCCCAACAAACCAAGAATGGTAAATGGAACAATGGCTTTTCTTAAATTAAGAATTTCAAATAATAGGCAGAAAATACCCAATCCTGTTATAGCTATTAATGTATTCATTTTTGCTTTTTTGATTTAGAAAATCTAAACTACAGATGTCCTAATTTATTTTTATTTAAAATATTAATTTTTATTGATAACGTTCAAAATTGTTTCTAAACTTGGTGAAATCAAATCTGTAATTGGTTTTGGATAAAATCCGAAGAAAATTAAAACAGCAATAATCACTATTAGTGAGATTCCTTCATTAACAGATACATCTGCAAAAGTTTTCGAATTTGTTTCGCCTAACATTACATTTTGAAACATCTTAAGCATATAATAAGCTCCTAAAATAATTGTTGTTCCGCCTAAAACAGCAAACCAGATATTAATTTGAGAAAGACTATACAAAACAGTAAATTCACCAACGAAGTTAAAAGTACCTGGTAAAGCTACAGAAGCTAAAACCAAAATTAAAAACATAGAAGTGAATTTTGGCGATTGTGTACGGATACCTCCCATTTCTAAAATGTTTCTCGTTTCGAATCTTCTGTAAATAATTTCTGCAGCATAAAATAATCCTACAACTACAAAACCGTGAGCGATCATTTGTAAAACGGCTCCGCGTAAACCATCAACAGTTAAAGTATAAGTTCCTGCAGCAATTAATCCAACGTGAGCAAGAGATGAATAAGCCAATAATTTCTTTAAATCTTTTTGTTTCAAAGCTACGATTGATCCGTAAATTACACCTGCGATACCTAATGCGATGAAAATATTCATGTATTCTTTTGCAGCTAGAGGTGCAATTGGCAATTGCCAACGAATAACACTATATAATCCCATTTTTAGCATAATCCCAGACAAAAGCATAGTTCCAACTGTTGGTGCTTTTTGGTAGACACTAGCCTGCCAGGTATGGAAAGGAATAATTGGAATTTTAATAGCATACGCAAAAAAGAAAGCTAGGAATATCCAAAGCTGCTCAGTAGCTGATAAGTTTAATTTGTATAAATCTTCGATTAGAAAACTACCGTTTGCTTTTTGGGATAGATAAATGAAAGCTACTAACATGAACAATGAACCGGCAAGTGTGTAAATAAAGAACTTAACCACTGCTTTTCTGCGTTCTTCAGCATCTCCATTACCCCAAATAAGGGCAATAAAGTAAATCGGAATTAAAGCTAATTCCCAGAAAATATAATATAAAAGGCCATCAGCTGCCAGGAAAGTTCCTGTCATTGCAAAAGCCATAATTAAAATTAAAGCATAAAAACCTTTTGCATTTTTATATTGATTCCCGAAAGAAGAAAATATAATAATTGGGGTTAAAGCTACAGTCAACAAAAGCATAGCCATTGCCAGACCATCACCATTCAGCGCAAATGAAATTTTAGGCTGCGTAATCCAGGCATTCATTACACTGATATTTTCACCAGCACAAAAATGATTTAACAAGACAACCGAACAGCCAAATGCTGCCAAACTAAAGAACAAAGCTACTTTTGATGCTAGCTTATCACCAGCAAAATAAGTGACAAATGCACCAATTAAAAGAATAATTAATATAAGAGAAACGTTCATAGTTATAAAATTATTGAGCTAAAAATATATAGGAAATAATGGCGCAAAGACCCAAAACAAAAGCAAACAGATATAATCCGATACTTCCGTTTTGTACTTTTTTACCTTGAAAAGCCAGTTCATTAGTCACTTTACCTAATCCGAAGACAACTGCTGATAAACCTGTTTCGATATAGTCCCTAAAGAATTTTGATAAGAAGTTTACCGGAGCTACAAATAGTAAATCATAAGCTTCATCTACATAATATTTGTTGTATAAAACTTTGGCTACGCCAGTTATATTCTCATCAGCTTCAGGAACATTGTCTTGTTTGAAATATTTGATGTAAGCGATTAAGATTCCTAATAATCCACCCACAACAGCAACTCCCATCAGCATATATTCTGTTTTCCCTAAATGATGTTCTTCGCCTGCCACTTTGGTGAATAATGGTGCCAGATATTCATTTAACCAGCTATTTCCAGGAAGACTGATAAGACCTCCAAAAGTAGCTAAAAGTGCTAAAATCATTAAAGGGAAAGTAATCAATCCGTCACTTTCATGTAAATGATGTTTTTGTTCTTCAGTTCCTCTGAAATCTTTAAAGAAAGTAAGAAACATCAATCTGAACATATAAAAAGCTGTCATAATGGAAGCAACAGATCCAATAACATATAATGGAATATTATGGTGGAAAGCCGTTAATAAGATTTCATCTTTAGAGAAGAAACCAGAGAAAAAGGGTACACCAGAAATTGCTAGTGAAGAAATCAACATCGTCCAGAAAGTGACTGGCATTGCTTTGCGCAAACCACCCATTTTACGCATGTCTTGTTCTCCGTGTAATCCGTGAATTACAGATCCTGATCCTAAGAACAAACAAGCTTTAAAGAAAGCGTGAGTTATTACGTGGAAAACGGCAACTTCATAAGCACCAAATCCTAACGCTAAAAACATTAATCCTAATTGAGAAACAGTGGAGTAAGCCAATACTTTTTTAATATCTGTCTGAACCATACCAATTGTTGCCGCTACTAATGAAGTTACAGCTCCAATAATTGCAATTACAGTCTGAACGTCTGGTGCTAAATCAAAAACAAAGTGTAATCTTGTTATCATAAAGATACCGGCAGTAACCATTGTCGCTGCGTGAATCAATGCAGAAACCGGTGTTGGCCCAGCCATCGCATCAGGTAACCAGGTGTATAATGGAATTTGAGCCGATTTACCACAAGCCCCTATAAACAAACATAACGCAGCTAATGAAAGCAATGGTAAATTAAGATTTGTTGCTCCGGAAATTGCAGTTTTTAAAGTTGCATAATCTAAAGTGGAGAACATTGAACCCATGATAAACATTCCAATCAAAAGACCTAAATCTCCAATTCTGTTCATAATGAAGGCTTTTTTCGCAGCATCATTGTAATCCTGATTTTTATGCCAAAATCCAATTAACAAGTACGAACAAAGTCCAACACCTTCCCAGCCAATAAACAAAACTAATAAGTTACTTCCAATTACAAGCGTAATCATGAAGAATACAAACAGATTCAAATACGCAAAGAATTTGTGTATATTCTCATCATCGTGCATATAACTGATAGAGTATAAATGAATCAAAGATCCAATTCCGGTTACAAAAAGCAACCATAAAACAGACAATTGATCTAATAAAAACCCAAGATTAATTTTAAGATTACTGATCTGGATCCAGTCAAATAAAGTGACCTGAATGGCTTTTCCAGTTGAAGTAATTTGATTAAAAAGAATAAGTGTAACCACAAAAGAAACGGCTACAGCTACGGTTCCGAAAATACCCGAAACTGTTTTTCCTAAGCTTTTCCCGAAAAAAACATTAATTAAAAATCCTAAAAAAGGAGATAAAACTAAGACTAAAGCTAAATTGGTATCCATTTCCATTTATCCTTTTAATTTTTTTAAATTATCGATACTAATTGAGCCTAAATTTCTAAAGATAGAAACCAAAATGGCCAATCCTACCGCAACTTCTGCTGCAGCAACTGCCATCGAAAAGAACACAAAAACTTGTCCCTGTGCATCTTGATGATACGTTGAAAAGGCAACAAATAAAAGGTTAACTGCATTCAACATGATTTCGATAGACATGAAAACAATAATAGCATTTCGTCTGTACAATACACCAAAAACACCAATACAAAAAAGTACAACACTTAAAAAGATGTAGTTTTCAATACCTATTTGATTTAATATATTACCCATTATTTATTTAATTTTTCTTTTTTAGACAATAATACTGTTCCAATCATCGCCACTAAAAGCAAAATCGAAGCAAATTCAAACGGAACCATATATTCGTTCAATAATATTTTACCCAATACTTCGATAGACTGAAAATCTTCACCGGTTGAATCATATGCACCAACAATAGGTTTTGAATTAATAAAAATTGCAATCAATACAATAACAATTAAGCAAAAAGAAACAATAGCTCCTAAACGGGTGATTCTAGGTCTGTGTACTTGGTGACGCTCATTTAGATTCATTAACATAATGGTAAAGAGGAACAGAATCATGATAGCTCCAGAGTAGACTATAATATGTACAACAGCCAAAAACTGTGCGTTTAAAAGTAAATAGTGACCTGCAATAGTGAAAAAACAAATTACCAAATAGATGGCGCTGTGAATTGGATTTCTGCTAAAAATGGTTAAAAAAGCGGTTGCAATCGTAATAAACGCCAAGAAACAAAAAATAATTTGTACTGGAGTTGCGTGTGCAAAATCAGGAATATGTATCATTTAGTTAGCATTATTAAGTTGAGTATTTTTGATCGCCACGTCAAGAGGCATCACTAATCTGTCTTTTCCAAAAATAAAATCTTCTCTTTCATAACTGGAAGGAACCAAAACTTTTGAAGTTGTCAAATAAATGGCGTCTTTTGGACAGGCTTCTTCGCAAAGACCACAGAAAATGCATCTTAACATATTGATTTCATAAATCGAAGCGTATTTTTCTTCTCTGTACAAATGTTTCTCATCTGCTTTACGCTCGGCAGCCTTCATTGTAATGGCTTCTGCAGGACATGATAAAGCACATAATCCACAGGCAGTACAGTTTTCGCGACCTTGTTCGTCTCGTTTCAACTGGTGTTGACCACGATAAACCGGACTCATCTCACGCACCTGTTCCGGATAATGAATAGTAGCTTTTTTTCTGAAAAAGTGCTTGATGGTAATCAGTAAGCCTTTTACAATCGCCACAAGATACAATCGTTCCCAAAAAGTCATCTCTTTGTTAGAGACTAGCTTTTTTCTACCCGATAGTGATATAGTTTCTATTGACATTTTAAAGTATAATTTGTGATTCAATTTGATGATAACACCAAAATTTAATCTATTTGTTTTTTATTTAGTAGCTATTTCCTGCTATCCGCTGTATCTTTTATTTTTTAAAGAAAAAAATAAAAGGATGCCGCTGCTATCAGGGCTAGGCTCTCCGTTATTAAAATCCTAAGAAGGCAGCAATTTCGACTCTTAAAATAACAACTCCAGTAATTATAATATTAATAATAGAAAGGGGAATCAAAATTTTCCATCCCAGATTCATTAACTGGTCATATCTAAATCTCGGAATCGTCCAACGTACCCACATATAAAAGAATATGAAAAAACATATTTTTACAAACAACACTGCAATTCCTAATAAGTTAGCCGTATTTATACCAACATTTTCAACCATCCATTGCATTCCCGGATAGTTGTATCCTCCAAAAAACAATACAGATATAATAGTAGCCGAGATAAACATATTCGCATATTCAGCAAATAAATAGAATCCCATTTTCATCGATGAATATTCTGTGTGATATCCACCAATCAATTCAGACTCACATTCCGCCAAGTCAAAAGGCGTTCTGTTGGTTTCTGCGAAAGCACAAATCAGGAAAATCAAAAAAGATAAGGGTTGGTATAATATGTTCCAGTGCCATTCTGATTGTTGTAATGAAATTTCTTTTAAACTCAAAGTTCCAGTCATCATCAACAATGCAATCATCGATAATCCCATCGCAACTTCATAAGAAACCATTTGCGAAGCCGCACGAACAGCACCCATCAAAGAGAACTTATTGTTTGAAGCCCATCCACCAATCATGATTCCGTAAACGCCAACAGAAACAACTCCAAAGAAATACAATAAACCAATATTGATATCTGTAGCCTGTAATAAAATATCCCTTCCAAACAAATGCAATCTGTCTCCCCAGGGAATAACAGCGCTGGTCATCAAAGCCGTACTCATGGCAATGGCCGGACCTACAATAAACAAAAATTTGTTAGGGGTATTAGGAAAAAATTCTTCTTTCGAGAATAATTTTAAACCATCAGCAAGAGGCTGCAATAACCCCCCCCAACCCGCACGGTTTGGACCTACACGATCCTGAAGATAAGCAGCTACTTTACGTTCTGCCCAGGTGGAGTACATCGCCATAATCATCGTTACAGCAAAAACCACTACAATTACAACGCTTTTCTCTATAATAAATGCACCATCTACCATCGTTAAGAATTTTTGTTGTTAGCGTTTAATGGAATTTCAGCCATACTAATTTTTTTACGGTCTTCGTCTCTGCCTAAAAGAATATTCTTTTCTGTGTCGATTTCTACTTTTTCTAATTTTTGAGTGTAATTATTCTGATTGATAACCGAATCTTTTTCAAATTCCCTTGGTCCTTCAATTACCCAGTCATTTACATTTTTGTGGTCAAAACGGCAAGAATTACAAATAAACTCTTCCACTTCATGGTATTCATCTTTGCGACCTGTTACACGTTGAATTTCACCTCCAAACATCCAAACGGTCGTTTTTCCGCAACATCCTGGAGTAGTACATTCTCTGTGTGCATTGTAAGGTTTGTTGAACCAGACTCTTGATTTGAAGCGGAATGTTTTATCAGTCAATGCTCCAACAGGGCAAACGTCAATCATATTTCCTGAGAATTCATTGTCTATAGCTTTTGAGATTCCGGTTGAAATATTAGCATGATCACCACGATCTAATACGCCGTGAACCCTGTTATCTGTCAATTGATCTGCAACCTGTACACATCTTTGACATAAAATACAACGGTTCATATGCAGTTGAATATGTGGACCAATATCTTCTGGTTCGAATGTTCTTTTTTCTTCAATAAAACGTGATTTTGGATTTCCGTGTTCGAAACTTAAATTTTGAAGATCACATTCTCCGGCCTGATCACAAACCGGGCAGTCCAATGGATGATTGATCAATAAAAATTCCGTTACAGATTTACGGGCCTCTGTTACTCTGTCAGAAGACTTACTGTTTACTTCCATTCCGTCCATACAGCCGGTAACGCAAGATGCCATTAATTTGGGCATTGGTCTTGGATCCGCTTCACTTCCTTTGGAAACTTCCACTAAACAACAACGGCATTTTCCGCCGCTGCCTTTTAATTTTGAGTAATAACACATGGCTGGCGGAACTAAATCTCCCCCAATCATACGTGCAGCCTGCAGGATGGTAGTTCCTGGTTCTACGTCGATACTTTGACCGTCTATGGTTACTTTCATCTCTCTTAATGATTTGAATGTCTAAAGTTTAGCTATTCAAAAGATTTGCTGTCCTTTTAATAATCTATATAACTTTGTAATTTCTTTTTTATAATTTATACGATAATCTTACCGCCAACCAAATGTTTTACTTGCGAAAACGGTTCAGCAACAAAATGATCTCTGTGCTTTATTTTTTCAGGGAAACGAACGTGGTATTCAAACTCTTCTCTGAAATGGCGAATTGCTGCAGCAACTGGCCACGAAGCCGCATCGCCAAGCGGGCATATTGTGTTTCCTTCGATTTTACTTTGAATACTCCATAATAATTCGATATCCTCTTCACGACCCTGACCGTTTTCGATTCTCCATAATATTTTTTCCAGCCAGCCTGTTCCTTCACGACAGGGTGTACATTGTCCACAAGATTCATGGTGGTAAAAGCGGGCAAAATTCCAAGTATTTCTTACCACACAAGCAGTGTCGTTATAAACTATAAACCCTCCTGAACCTAACATTGATCCCGTAGCAAAACCACCATCACTTAAAGATTCATAAGACATCAAACGGTCTTCACCATTAGCTGTTTTAAAAATTAATTCAGCTGGTAAAATCGGCACTGAAGATCCTCCTGGTACCAATGCTTTCAAAGGTCTGCTGGAAGACATTCCTCCTAAATATTCATCAGAATTCATGAACTCATCAACAGATAATCCCAATTCAATTTCATAAACTCCCGGATTTTTGATGTGTCCTGAAGCCGAGATTAATTTAGTTCCGGTAGAACGACCGATACCTATTTTAGCATACTCATCACCAGAATTATTTATAATCCATGGCACGGCAGCAATAGTTTCTACGTTATTTACTACAGTTGGATTTGCCCAAAGTCCTGAAACAGCTGGGAAAGGCGGTTTAATACGAGGGTTTCCTCTTTTACCTTCCAGTGATTCAATAAGTGCAGTTTCTTCACCACAAATATAGGCTCCAGCCCCACAGTGAACATATAAATCCAAATCGTAACCTGTACCTAATATATTTTTTCCTAACCAACCAGCAGCTTTAGCTTCGGCAATGGCTCTTTCTAAAATTTTAAAAACCCACATATATTCTCCACGAATGTAGATATACGAAAGGTTTGCGCCTAAAGCAAAACTGGAGGTAATCATTCCTTCAATCAATAGGTGAGGAATAAATTCCATCAAATAACGATCTTTAAAAGTCCCTGGCTCAGATTCGTCAGCGTTGCAAACTAAATGTCTTGGTTTTCCTGATTTTTTATCAATAAAACTCCATTTCATTCCCGCCGGGAAACCAGCTCCGCCACGACCTCTGATTCCTGATTTTTTTACCTCTTCAACAACTTCGTCAGGTGTTAGGGTTTTTAAAGCTTTTTCTACAGAAGCATACCCACCGTTTTGGCGATATATTTCATAAGTCTTAATACCCGGAATATTAATTTTGTCTAATAATATTTTTTTTGACATCTTATTTATCGTGTAATATTATTTTATCATCTCTGCAATCAGCGATTAACTGATCGATTTTTTCTTCTGTCAGTTTTTCTTTGTAGAAATCGCCCAATTGCATCATCGGAGCGTATCCACAGGCACCTAAACATTCTACACCGGCAATGGTAAACATTCCGTCGGGAGTGGTTTCGCCCATTTTAATGCCTAATTTTTCAGAAGTATAATCCATTAAATTTTCGGCACCATTTAAACAACAACAAGAAGTCTGGCAAAACTCGAACATGTATTTTCCAATTGGCTTTTGGTTGTACATGGTATAAAAAGTAACTACCTCGTACACCTCAATTGGCTTGATGTGCAAAATTTCAGCAACTTTATCCTGTAGTTCGATACTCAGCCAGTTGTCATGTGCGTCCTGAACTTCATGCAAAACTGGCAACAAAGCTGATTTTCTCTTGTCTTCCGGATAATGACTGATTAATACATTGATGCGGTTCATCAATGTTTCAGTCATGTTTATTTCTTGTTTGTAATGTTTACGTTCCATTTTTTATTATTTTGAACCTTAAATTTTAAACTTTAAATGTTTTGCATTTATAATTTATAACTCAAAATTTATAATTCATTTATGCGTCTAATTCTCCTGCAATAACATTTAAACTGGACAGAATAACAATTGCATCTGATAATAAGGCGCCTTTGATCATTTCCGGATACGCTTGATAATATATGAAGCATGGTCTTCTGAAATGTAATCTATATGGTGTTCTGCTTCCGTCAGTTACTAAATAAAATCCTAGTTCTCCGTTTCCGCCTTCTACAGGGTGATAAATTTCTGCAACCGGTACAGGAACTTCTCCCATCACAATCTTAAAATGGTAAATTAAAGATTCCATTGAAGTGTAAACATCTTCTTTTGGAGGAAGGTAGTAATCCGGAACTTCTGCATGATATTCATTTCCTGCAGGCATTTTAGCCAAAGCCTGACGAATGATGCTTAAACTTTCCCAAACTTCAGCATTACGAACACAGAAACGATCGTATGTATCGCCTGATTTTCCAACAGGAACAATAAAATCGAAATCTTCGTAAGAGGAGTAAGGTTGTGCCACACGAACATCGTAATCAACTCCGGCAGCACGCAGGTTTGGACCTGTAAATCCATAAGCCATTGCCTGTTCAGCTGAAATAGCACCAACATTTACAGTTCTGTCAATAAAAATTCTGTTTCTTTCAAATAAGTTTTCAAATTCTTTCCAGACAGGAGGAAATTCTTCAAGGAAAGCATCTAGTTTTTTGAAAGCTTCCGGAGACCAATCTCTTTCAAACCCACCGATTCTACCCATATTGGTTGTTAAACGGGCACCACAAATTTCTTCGTAGATTTCGTATATTTTTTCTCTAAATTGAAAAACGTACAAGAAACCGGTATAAGCTCCAGTATCGACACCTAAAATCGAATTACAGATTAAGTGATCTGTAATACGGGCTAATTCCATTACGATAACTCTTAAATATTGAGCTCTTTTTGGAACTTCAATTCCCAATAATTTTTCTAAGGTCATCCACCATCCCATATTGTTAATAGGAGAGGAGCAATAGTTCATACGGTCTGTAAGAGGAGTAATTTGGTAAAAAGGACGATTTTCGGCAATTTTCTCGAAAGCTCTGTGAATGTAACCAATTGTGGGTTCAGCCTCCAGAATTCTTTCTCCATCCATCAACAGGATATTCTGAAAAATACCGTGGGTCGCCGGGTGTGTAGGGCCTAAATTTAGTACTGAAAGTTCACTTCCGTCTTCGTTTAGTCTCTCTGTAATTATTTTAGCATATCGATGCTCTGGTGATAATAATAGTTCTGACATTTTTAATTAATTAAAAATTGATAATTGCCAATTGACAATTAACTATTTATTTTTTATTACAATTCATAATTAGCAATTATACATTGTTAATTAAGCATTGATTGTTGTTCTTCCAAAGAATCTATCATCCTTATCCGTTCTTCCGCTGTCTTCCAATGGAAATTCTTTACGCATCGGAAACGATATCATTTCATCCATATTTAAAATACGTTTCAATTGGGGATGGCCAATAAAGTTCACACCAAAAAAATCGTATGTTTCTCTTTCCATCCAGTTAGAACTCAGGAAAATATTTGAAATAGTTTTTATTTCTGGTTTTTCGCCATTAAGAAATACTTTGATTTTGATACGTTTGTTTTCGTACCAGTTGTGCAAATGATATACAATGGCAAACTGACGCTCAGTTTCGTTATCCGGATAATGTATTCCGCATAAATCTGTTAAAAAGTGAAAACGTAAATCGGCATCGTTTTTTAGAAAAAGAATTAAAGCTGTAATTTTGTCAGCAGAAGCTTCTAATGAAAAAATATCTCTTTCCTGTTGAAAGTTAAAAACATCTGTATTAAATGTTTCTATAAGTTTATCTTGAATTAGGGTGTTTTCTAAAGCCATCTTATGATATATTATAGGAAGCTAATAATTCTTGGTATTCCGGAGAGCTTCTTCTTCTCACAGATTCGCTTCGTACTAATTCTTGAAGTTTCATTACACCATCAACGATTTGTTCGGGTCTTGGTGGGCAGCCCGGTACGTAAACATCAACCGGAATTACTTTGTCTATTCCTTGTAAGACCGAATAAGTGTCAAAAATTCCACCTGAGGAAGCACAGGCCCCGACTGCAATAACCCATCGAGGCTCAGACATTTGTTCGTAAACCTGACGTAAAATAGGTGCCATTTTTTTAGAAATTGTTCCCATTACCATTAGCATATCTGCCTGACGGGGAGAAAAGCTCACGCGCTCAGAACCAAATCTTGCCAAATCGTAATGTGATGCCATAGTTGCCATAAATTCGATTCCGCAACATGAAGTTGCAAAAGGCAATGGCCAAAGAGAATTCGCGCGTGCCATACCTACAACGTCATTTAGTTTTGTAGCGAAGAAACCTTCACCAACAACACCATCAGGAGGGGCAACCATATTTACATTTGAATCACTCATTTTGTATTTTGTATTTTGAATTATAAAATTTTGAATGTTCAATATTTATAATTCAGCATTTATAATTTAAAACAAATATTATTTATTCCCAGTCTAATGCTTTCTTTTTGATAATATAGAAAAAACCAACTAAAAGCAAAGCCATAAAAACAATCATTTTTAACATTCCTTCTATTCCCAATTCCTTAAAGTTTACAGCCCAAGGATAAAGGAAAATTACCTCTACGTCAAACAGAACAAATAAAATAGCTACCAGGAAATATTTTACTGAAAATGGGATACGTGCATTACCAACTGATTCGATACCACATTCAAAGTTTTTATCCTTTGTTTCAGAAGTTCTTTTTGGACCTAATTTTCCGGAAATAATAATAGTTCCCACTACAAAACCAATAGCTAAAATGGCTTGCATTAAAATGGGAAGGTAGCTGTATTGATCAGATTGCATAGACTTAGGGTTTTTACTTAAAGAATAAGCCACAAAGATAACTTTCAACTCTGTAAATCACAAGTTAAAAAATGATTTAAGTTCGGTGCTTAATGAGGTTTGAGTGTAATTTTTATTGATTATAAATAATAATTTGCGCTTTCACATTTTTTTAACAAGTATGCAAAAAAAAACGTTTCGAACTAAATCGAAACGTTTTTAAACCATTCAGAGGCAAAAAAAATAAATTGCTATATTTTTCTTAGATAACTGCTACTTTAGCAGCAACTTTCCCTTTTCTTCCTTCTTCTTCTTCGTAGCTTACTCGGTCACCTTCGCGTAATTCTTCCGCGTTAATTCCTGAAGCGTGAACGAAGATGTCTTTTCCTGTTTCTTCGTCTGTAATGAATCCATAACCTTTAGACTCATTGAAAAATTTTACTGTACCTGTACGCATTGTAATTGTAATAATAATTTATAATAAAGCAAATGTAATATATAAATTCATACAAAAGACACTAAGGTGTTAATTTTTTGTAAAAATTATTGATTTACAGTGTTTTCTGTTTTTAAAATATATCAAATTTGATATTAATTTCGTTGAATTAGCAATCATTTATTAAGGATTAATCAATTCTAACAGTTATTTTATTGTAATAAATGGACTACTTATTAAAAATTCGCTTTTTGATATTATTACAATATTTTTTTAAAAAAAAGAGCAACAAATAAATTGCCGCTCTTTTTGTATTTTTCAATTTCTTCTATAAATTTATTTCAAATCCAATTTAATTGATAATTCTTTCAGTTGTGCATCATCAATTGCAGCAGGTGCATCGATCATGACATCGCGTCCTGAATTGTTTTTTGGGAACGCAATAAAGTCTCTAATGGTTTCCTGACCTCCTAAAATAGCAACAAGTCTGTCCAGACCAAATGCTAAACCTCCATGAGGCGGTGCTCCAAACTGAAAAGCATCCATTAAGAAACCGAATTGTGCTTTTGCTTCTTCTTCTGTAAATCCTAAATATTTAAACATTAATTGTTGAGTTGCTTTATCGTGAATACGAATAGAACCTCCGCCAATTTCATTTCCGTTTAATACCATGTCGTAGGCATTGGCACGAACTTTTCCGGGTTCAGTTTCCAGCAAAGCCATATCTTCCGGTTTTGGAGATGTAAACGGGTGATGCATTGCGTGGTAACGGCCGCTTTCTTCATCTAATTCCAATAAAGGAAAATCTACAACCCATAACGGAGCAAATTCTTCCGGTTTACGTAATCCCAAACGTGTTGCTAATTCCATACGAAGTGCTGAAAGCTGTGCGCGTGTTTTATTTGCAGGACCCGAAAGCACAAAAATCATATCGCCAGGTTTTGCACCTGTAATTTTTGACCATTGTACTAAATCGTCCTGATCGTAAAATTTATCTACAGATGATTTAAAAGTTCCATCGTCATTGCATTTTGCATATACCATTCCGGATGCGCCAACCTGCGGGCGTTTTACCCAGTCAATTAATGCGTCAATTTCTTTACGGGTATAATTTCCTGCTCCCGGAACTGCAATTCCTACAACCAATTCCGCAGTATTGAATACTGGAAAATCTTTATGTTTTGCAAATTCGTTCAATTCACCAAATTCCATTCCGAAACGAATATCCGGTTTGTCATTCCCGTATGTTTTCATGGCATAATCATAGGTAATTCTTGGGAATTTGTCTACATCAATACCTTTAATTTCTTTTAGTAAATGTCTTGTCAATCCTTCAAAGACATTTAAAATGTCTTCTTGCTCCACAAATGCCATTTCGCAGTCGATTTGTGTAAACTCAGGCTGACGGTCCGCACGTAAATCTTCGTCACGGAAACATTTTACAATTTGGAAATATTTATCCATTCCTCCCACCATCAACAATTGTTTAAAAGTTTGTGGTGATTGTGGCAACGCATAAAATTGTCCTTCGTTCATACGGCTTGGCACCACGAAATCTCTTGCGCCTTCCGGAGTCGATTTGATTAAGTAAGGAGTTTCAACTTCGCAGAAATCTAAATCGGATAGATATTTGCGAACTTCCATTGCTACTTTATGACGAAATAACAAACTGTTTTTTACAGGATTTCTTCTGATGTCTAAATAACGGTACTTCATTCTGATATCTTCTCCGCCATCTGTTTCATCTTCAATTGTAAATGGAGGAGTTAGGGCCGCATTTAGAATGTTCAGTTCAGAAACTAAAATTTCAATTTCACCAGTCGGAATATTTTTGTTTTTGGCTTCACGCTCAATAACAGTTCCTTTTACCTGAATTACAAATTCTCTGCCAAGCGTTTTTGCCAATTCAAAAACGGTCTTATCAGTACGGCTTTCGTCAAAAATAAGCTGCGTAATTCCATAACGGTCGCGTAAATCAACCCAATTCATAAATCCTTTATCGCGTGATTTTTGAACCCAACCAGCAAGTGTAACTTCGGTATTAATATTTGAGGCGTTTAATTCGCCACAATTATGACTTCTATACATTGATCAAAATTTTAGACTGCAAAAGTAAACACAAAATTCAAATTAATATAGTAAAGTAAGAACTTGATGCTTATAAAATTGAAATATTTTGTTAACAGGTAATTTTCTCATACAGAATTTCTTTAGATTTGGTCTACTCAAAATAAAATAATATTCATTATGAAAAAAGTCTTTCTTTTAGCTTTGATTATGCTTAGTGCATTCAGTGTGAATGCTCAAACTAAGAATCAAATAAAATTTACTGCTAAAATTGCGAATAGAAATAGCGATACGTTAGTCATCCGCGGAGCTAATAATTTTAAACAAGTAATTCCGATTAATAAAAAGGGATTTTTTGCGGCTACCTTTGAAGCTCCAAAAGGGTTTTATCAATTTGGTGACGGTCGTGAAGTTTCCAGTCTGTATTTAAAACCAAATTCCGAAGTAAACCTGACAATGGATGCTAAACAGTTTGACGAGACTATTGTATATAAAGGTAAAGGTGTTGACGAAAGTAATTTTTTGGCTCAGTATGCTTTGAAAACTGAAAAATTTCAAAATGAAGCTTTCACAAAAGAAGAGGCCGAATTTAATACGATGTTGGAAGCAATGAAAAAATCTGATTTAGAAAGTATTCAAAATGAAAAATTGGATCCAGAATTTCAAACTGCTTTAAAAAATTCAATGGAACAATTTAATCAATATGCTTTTCAGGCATATCAAAGCAATGTGAAGACTAATAAACTTAAAGGTAAACCTTCTCCTGAATTTGATTATGAGAATTACAAAGGAGGAAAAACAAAACTTTCTGATTTAAGAGGAAAATATGTGTACATAGATCTTTGGGCAACATGGTGTGGTCCTTGCAGGGCTGAAATTCCTTTTCTTCAAAAAATTGAAGAGAAATACCACGGAAAGAATATCGAGTTTGTAAGTATTTCGATTGATAAAGCAAAAGATAATGACAAATGGAAAAAATTTGTTGCGGATAAAAATTTAGGAGGAATTCAATTATTTGCTGATAAAGATTGGGAATCTGAATTTGTAATGAGTTATGGTGTAACCGGAATCCCGAGATTTATATTAATTGATCCAAACGGGAATATTGTAAATCCAGATGCAGATAGACCTTCATCTGCAGAATTACAGACACAATTAGATGCTTTATTGAAATAATTCTTGCAAAATTACATCGTTATCGTAATTTAAATATTTTTATAAAAACACCAGTAAAACCAATGCTTCAGCGTTGGTTTTTTTGTTTAATGAAAGTTTCCAATGTTAAGCTTTTATCCAATGTTACCAAATTGTTAACTAAAAGTTTTTTTAATGTAAACATTTTATTATATTTGATAAAGATTTGATAACATTAAACCCTAAAGATATGAAAAAGTGTGTAATTTTAGTTGCAATATTGTTCTCTGGAATTTTAGTTGCACAAGAAACAAAACCTGAATTAGAAGCTGTTGGAAATAAAGTAAGAGCAACTTATTATTATGAAAATGGCAACGTACAACAAGAAGGTTTTTTTAAAGAGGGTAAATTGGACGGTGTTTGGGTCTCTTATGACCAAAATGGAAATAAAACAGCTATCGCAGAATACGCTGACGGATTGAAAACTGGAAAATGGATTTTCTTTAACGAAAAAAATATTTGCCAGGTAGATTATTCAAACAGCAAAATTAATTCGGTTAAGAATTTAGAAGAAAAAATTGTAGCAAATAGAAATTAATATAATTTCAATCTTATAAAAAGGAGAAAGTTTCATTGAAATTTTCTCCTTTTTTTGTGTTTTTATAATTTCTTATTTATTTTCTTTTGGTTTTAATGACAAAACAGCATACAGGGTAATTGATGCTAAAACAATCCAGAAAACATCAATGAAGAAAATCTGATTTTTGTTTTGTATAAAAGAATTCCAAAACCAGTTTTCGCTAACAATTCCATTCGTAACCGGAATTAAAAATCCTAAAACGCTTCCCAAAATTAAACACCATTTGTTAGTAAAAGCATCATTTCTTTTAACGATAAAAAAGATTGCAAGCATTAACCATCCAATAAAATAAATACTGTACAAAGAAGACTGGCTCAATGGATAAAATAGTTTAGCTGCAATAAAAGCTGAGGCTGTAATAGGATACATACTTAAACAAATTGCCAGATAAATATGAACAACACCTTTGTTAAAGCGACGTTTCTTTTCGGGTATATTTTTCTTATCTCTTGCGATTAACCAAATCATGACTCCTGAAATAATTACAAAGCAGGTTATAATCCCTAAAATAAAGCTTACTATTTTTAAGGCATATCCTCCGTAATCACCAAAATGGATGCGATATAAAACATTTTTTACAACGTCTAAATAATTGTTTTGTGTTTCAGGATTTTTCTTTGCAATTTCTTTTCCATCAGAAATGCGATATACTACTTTTCCAATTCCGGTAAATTTTTTACTGTTTACTAATTCACCTTCGACCAAAACATGCATATTGGCATCTCCGTAATTTTGAATATAAACACGATTAATTTCAAAATCGTTCCAATTACTTTTTGCTTTTGAAACTAATTGATTGATGTTGAAAGGAGTTGCTAATTTTTTATTTTCAAACTTATACTCGGAGTCTGTATATTCCAGTTCCTTATATAATTTATTCTGATCTCCTTGATAGAGTGCCATTACAGCAGGAGCAACGATTAGAAGCTTGATCATGAAAAAAGCACCAGTTACTGCATATACAAACTGAAAAGGTAAGCCAATCATTCCTAATGCGGTGTGGGCATCAGTCCATAATGTTTTTAATTTTTCTTTTGGACGGAAAACATAAAAATTAGACACAATTTTTTTCCAGTGCAATAAAACTCCTGTTACTATTGCAAATAAAAAAAACAATGCGATAAAACCTGAAAGGTAATATCCGACAGGATACGGCACCTGAGCAAGAAAATGTAATCGGTATAAAAACTCACCAAGGGAATAAGACTCTTCGTAAGTTGTTGTTTTATAGTTTTTTGTATCTAAATAAAAAAAGCTTCCTTCTTTTTGTTTGGCAGGAGCCAAAGTATCTTTGGTTCCTTCTGCATAAATGTTAACTCTTCTTTCGTTACTGTGTTTAGAAATGGTGATATTTCTTCCGTAGAGAACATATTCTTTATTAAGCTTTTTTAAAGCAGTATCATAGTTTAAATCAATTTCTTTTGTAATGGAAACTGATTCATTTCTTTCCCAATTTATGATTTCATCCCTGAAAAAAGAAAACGATCCGGCAAAGAAAATTACAAAAAGAACGACACTGATAACAATTCCACTAACAGTATGTGTATGGAAATAAATATTATAATTACGATTACTCATAGTTTATTATGCGGTTGTATTATACGTTTGTCCTAAATATATTAGAATTGAGAAAATTAGAGATAGAATTATATAAACCATCCAGATTTTCCAGCCGTTTCTAGCTAAAAAAGCAACAACCATAAGCGCTACCCAAAGGATGAAACCACTAAAAGCCATTGTGATAAGAATGTTTGCACGGTTGAACCAGGAAGCTAAAGCCAAATGAAATGTAACAGAAACGAAATAGCCACCCAGAATGCCAGCTGTAATTTTGGCAAACCGTTGCCATTTTGACTTTGTTAAGTATTTAGGATTTGCTGGCATTTTTACGCGTAATAAAATTCTAATAAAGCGATTATTATAAAAATAATCAATAGTGTTGAACGGTTTATTTTTTTTAGCGGGGCTAATAATACAATTAAACTTCCTACTGCCATCAGCTGAATAAAAAACATCAAAGTGCCACAGCCCAAAGATTTTGAAAAAAGCCAGAAACCATAGGCAGATAAAAGCAAAAATAATCCTGTAATTTTTGTTTGTTTTGGATTCTTCTGCATCCATTTTTCAAAACCTAAATCATACGATAAAACAGCTCTTTTTGAAGTGTAATACAGTGTGTAAAAAGCTAAAAAAACGATAAGACTGGCTATTGTTATCATAATATGGATTTATTTAGGGAATAGCGGGTAATCATGTTGAAAATTTTATGAAGCAAATTTAAGGGTTGACAATCAAGAAAGCAAAATTATTTTTATTTATTCCAAATAAAATAGCATTAATGAAATTAAATTATAAAAAAAGCCTGTTCAAATTGATGAACAGGCTTTAGAATCTAAAATTAAATTATGTATTAATGGGTATGTTTCGGATTGAAACCATCTTCGCTTAGTTCGGTGTGTTCATAATCGGCAACCATTTCAGCTTCGTAATCAATTTTTTCTCCTTTAGATAATTTGGCAATTATTTTCTCCATAATGAGATAAATAACAGGAACCACAACCAAGGTGAGGAATAAAGACGAAATCAATCCTCCAATAATTACCCAAGCCAAACCATTTTTCCATTCAGCCCCTGCTCCAGATGCTAATGCAATCGGGAACATACCAAAAACCATCGCAATTGTGGTCATCAAAATAGGACGTAAACGAGCATGATTTGCCTGAATTAATGCATTTCTGATACTCTCACCCGCAGCTCTTCGCTGGTTCGTATAGTCGACCAGCATAATCGCGTTCTTACACACCAGACCTATCAACATAATAATACCCAAAATGGTAAAGATGTTCAAGGTGTTATTGGTTAAAGCTAAGGCTAAAAGTGCTCCAATAAACGAAAGCGGAATAGCAAACAAGACCACAAAAGGGTGAACGAAACTATCATACAAACCGACCATTACCAAGTAAACCAAGATAATTGCCGCCAATAAAGCGATTCCTAAAGTACCAAAACCTTCACTTTGGTTCTCTTGATCTCCACCCCAAATGTAGTTCACTCCAGTTGGTTTTTTAATTTTATCCAATTTAGCTTGCCATTCGGTCACTACGGTTCCCGAAGCCACCCCAACGTTCTGACCTTGTACGGTAACAGAAGCTGTTTTGTCACGACGCTCTAACTGACTTGGTCCAGAACCTTCAGTAATAGAAGCAAATTGAGAAAGTTTAATTTGTTGTCCGGCATTGTTTACGAAAATCAAATTTGCTACATCGGTAATGCTTTTTCTGTTAAATGCATTGTATTTTATGTTGATGTCGTATTCGTATTCACCAGCTCTAAATTTTCCATCGGTATTACCGCTATAAGCCGTTTGCATTGTCATACCCACCGTTTGAAGCGTTAATCCTAGAGCAGCCATTTTATCACGATCTACTTGTACATTGACTTCCGGATTTCCGTCTTCAACCGTTAACTTGATTTCGGTTGTTCCAGGAATCGTTCTTAAAAGTGCTTCTGCTTGTTTAGCAAATTTCATAGCTTCATCAACAGAAGGGCCTGTTACGATTAAGGCTAATGATGCATCTTCAGCAGTTCCCAAAATACCTACAGGAACTGTTTTCACTTTGGCTCCTACCAGAACTTTTTCTAATTTACGTTTAATTTTTGCAGCATAAACCGAAGCGTCATCAGATCGATCTGCCTGATCAATCATTTTTACATCAATCTCAGCTTTGTAAGCTGTTGCCTGAGAAGCTCCCATTCCTTCAGAAGTCTGACCTACTGTTGTAATTTGGCTTTCTACATATTCTTCATTTTTCAAATAAGCTTCTGCTTTTTGAGTCATAAAGTTGGTTTGTTCCAACGACGCATCTTTTGGCATTTCGATTTGAACTAAAAATTCCCCACTATCTGATTTTGCAAAGAACTCTCCTCCAATAAAACCACCGCCAAATAAACTGAATATGGTTCCGAAAAATAATACCAGTACTACTGCAATAGTTTTAAAATAATGATCTAAACACCAGTTTAGTAATCTGGTAACCCAGTTCGTAAAACGAGTTAAATACTCTTCAAAACCTAAAATAACTCTTTCGAATACGTTTTTACCTTCTAAATGTTCTAATTTCCCAAAACGAGAAGATAACCAAGGGATAATAGTAAAAGAAGCTAATAATGAGAATAAGGTAGAGATAATAACGGTTACACAGAATTGTGTAATAATGTTAGAAACCAATCCTGTACTCATCGCAATTGGTAAAAACACCACTACAATTACCAAAGTAATGGAAGTTACAGTCCCACCAATTTCGGCAGTTCCGTCATAGGACGCACGAATACGGCTTTTGCCCATTTCCATATGTCGGTAAATGTTCTCTAATACCACAATGGCATCATCAACTAAAATACCTACTACCAGAGATAATCCTAATAAACTCATTAAGTTTAAAGTGTATCCTAAAAGATAAATTCCGATAAAAGTTGCAATTAACGAAGCAGGAATCGAAACCATTACAATCAATGAGTTACGAATACTGTGAAGGAAAAATAACATTACAAAGGCAACCAGAATTACAGCAATTAATAAATCGTGTATAACAGAATCTGCCGCTTCTAAAGTATATTCGGTACTGTCTTTTGCAATTTTCAGTGATAATTCAGATGTTTTATAATCGACTTCAAGTTCAGCAATTTTGCTCTTCAGGTCTTCACTTACAGCAACCGCATTCGCATCTGATTGTTTGATTACTTGTAAAATAATGGCGCTTTTTTGATCTACACGAGATACTTTTTCGGCAATTTTCTGAGCATCCTGTACATCAGCAATATCCTTTAAACGAATTTCAATACCACCATTAGAAGAGACAACTAAATTTCTTAATTCCTCAACATTTTTGTATTTACCCGCTAAACGAATTAATATTTTTTGATCTCTAGTTTGAATATTTCCTGTTGGAAAATCCAGATTAGAACTTAAAATGATTTGTTGTACCTGAGGAACAGAAAGGTTGTACCCTTGCATTTTTACTGCATCCAGATTTACCTGAATTTCACGTTCCTGGCCTCCAATAATATTTACCTGAGCCACACCTTGAACACGAGACAGAATAGGAGCAATTTTTTTATCAATCAAATCATAAAAGGTAGCTTCATCCATTTTACCATTTGCACCAATGGTCATAATTGGTAAATCACTTAAAGAGAACTTAGTTAATGAAGGTGGATCTGCATCATCGGGCAAATCACTTAAAACCGCGTTAATTTTACGCTGAGCATCATTCATTGAAATATCGACATCAGCATTTGATGTTAAAGTAATCGATACTACAGACAGACTTTCGTAAGACTTTGAATCAATTTTTTTAATATTTTCAAGGGATGCAATTGCATCTTCGACTTTTTTGGTTACCGTGTTTTCTATTTCACTCGGGGATGCTCCTGGATAAACAGTCGAAATGGTAATTACATTGGTTTCGAATTTTGGAATCAATTCATAGCCTAATTGGCTATAACTGAATAGTCCACCAAGTGTTAGTATCGTAAAAAGAACGATAACTAACGAAGGACGTTTTATGGATATTTCGGCTAATTTCATATATTTTTTTAAATTTTATTAAGTACTTAGTTTTAAGGCCCTAGTCCTTTGGAGGTTATTAATTTGAGTATTTTAAGGGCTAATTACTCCGTACTAATTACTTTTTATTTAATAATTTCTACTGTATTTCCGTCTTGTAAGTTAATTTGCCCTGTAACAATTACAGTATCTCCATCGGATAATCCATTAATAATTTCAACCTGATCTCCTAAAATTTTTCCAGCCGTTACTTTTTTCAATTTTGCAATACCATTTTCCACAACAAAAATTTCGTTGCTGCTTACACTTCCAACAAATGCATTTCGGGGTACAACCATTAAATTTTGTTTTTGCTGGTTTGAACCAAATTTTGCACTACCATACATACCCGCTTTCAGGTCATTGTTTGCGTTGTTTGTAATTTCAATTTCAACAGGAAAACTCAAAGTTTCATCAGCTTTAGAAGCGATAAAAGTAATTTTTCCAGAAAAAGTTTTATCAGGATAGACACTTGCAGTAACAGTTACGTTGTTTCCTTTTTTCAAAGAGGCAACCTGAGATTCGTTTACAGTAACGACTAATTTTAGTTTCGAAACATTTACAATATCAAATAATGCAGTTGCCGGCATTCCTGTTAAAATAGACCCTGGCTCAATGTATTTTTTATTGATGAATCCGTTTATTGGCGCTTTTACTCTGGTATCGCCAACATTAATATTAGCTTGTTTTAGGTTTGTTTCAGCATTAGTTAAAGCTAATTTTGCCTGATCTAATTGTTGTTTGGTTACACCTCCAGATTTAAAAGCATTTTCATATCTGGCATAATCAGATTTTGCATTTTGATAAGATGCCTGAGCTTGCTGGGCACTTACATTAATTGCATCACCTCTCATAGTTAATAAAGTCTGACCAACTCTTACATAGTCTCCTTCTTTTGCTAAAACACTAATAACTTTTCCAGATTTCTCTGCAGAGAAAGTCAATTCCTGAATCGGTTCAAAGTTTCCGTTTGCGACGAAGTCCAATGAAACTTCTTCTGTTTTTACAGAAGCAACTTTAACAGAAACAGATGCATTTTTTTCTGCCACAATATCTGTTTTAGCTTTATTCTCCGCTTTATTTTTAGTTAATACGTATCCAATTACTGCCAATGCGGCAACTATGACTACAATCGTTATAATAATTTTTTTCATTTTCTTAGTTATTTAATAAGTGTTTTTAGTTCTCCTTTTGATTTGATTAATGCTACTTCGGCAATTTTATAATCTAAAATTGCTCTGGTATAGTTATTTTGGGCTTGAAGTGATTCATTTTCCGAATCTAATAAATCGGTTAATGAAGCTAATCCCTGAAGATAATTGTTTTTCGTATTGCTTAAAATTTCTTTAGCCAAACGCATATTTTCTTTTTGATTCTCTATAGTAATCAGATTATTTTCTATTTGAGCCATGGCATTTCTGTAATCCAGATCAAGAGAAAGTTTAGTGTCTTTAATATCTTCCTGAAGAGATCTGATTTCAACATCTGCTTGTCTTACTTTAGCGCGAGTTCCAAAACCTGTAAAAATTGGCACATGTAAATTCAATCCAATAGCGGAGTAATCTGACCAGTAAACACCGTCTTTTGGTTTTGCGAAAAGCGGCATTTCCGGCCCTTGTCCAATATAATTGTAATTCGCAATTAAAGATAATGTTGGATAATAACCTGCTTCAACTGCTTTTTTATTGAATACTAACAATTCTTCTTGTTTCTTCAAAAGCAAGTATTCTGTCCTGTTTTCAATATTAGGAACTTCGGTTAATGCAGCCGGTACCACTTCAAATTCTTCTTTTGGAATTTCTATTTGTGCTTCAATAGGCATTCCCATGTAAAACTTCAAAGCATTTTCCTGTAAAGTAATCTGATTTTTCATTTGTTGGCGTTCAGTATCAATGTTTGACATTTTTACGATAATTCGGTCTAAGTCAATTTTTTTAGCCAGACCGTTGTCAAATTGTCCCTTAACAATATCACGAACTTTAGTAGTATTAACGTAATTACTATCTAATAAAATTAATCTTTCACGTTGTACATATACTGCGTAATAATTATTAGCTACTCTTTCAATAACTTGTTCTTCAGTTAACTGATCGTTTATTTGATAAAATTCACGAGTTGATTTAGCTGCTTTTAATCCTGTAAAAACCGATTGATCAAATAAAGCCTGACTCAAAGAGACACCCGCTCCTGAAGTCCATTTTTGACCAAATGCCGCCTGTATAGTAGTTCCCGGCTGTCCAAATCCTGCTCCGTCAATAACGGTAGTTTGTATGATAGGATTATAAGTTAAGCTTGCGTTTCCGCTAATTTGTGGTAATGCTCTGGAGCGAATTTCCTGAATTTGATATTCGCTGTTTTCAACCTGTAATTTCGATTTCTTAGCATCGGCTTTGTTTTGAAGCGCATATGTAAGGGCATCTTTTAAGGTTAAAGTTTTGACTTGTGCGTTGGCAGACAAGCCAATTGAACACAAAAATATAAGAATTATTCTTTTCATAAATTATAGATTGATGATTAAATACTAATTTTTTTAAGTTGTTTTTCTAATTCCAGTATTCCTTTTGCTGTTGCCATTGCTCTGGTATGGTATTCTAATGCTTCTAATTCTACCTGTTGAGCTTCTTTTTCAGAAACAGTAGTTTCATTAATGTGAAAGATCAGGGTATAATAAAATTTCACATAAATATCAATATTTAAATCTTTACGATATAATTCCTGATTAATTCCTTTTACTATATTTTCTCTAAAATAGAGGCTGCATTGATCAATCTCATGGGATAGCACATTCTGGTAAATCTCCGGATAATGTTTTTTGAGTTGATAAATAGGAGAAGTATCTGTATTATTTTTGAACATATCACGAAACATCTCCCTGATTTCAAAATTTTCATGAATTGCATTAAAGTTTTTAGCCACAATGGTGTCAATAATATTATGAACTTGTCTGTGAACCAATGAGGTACTTTCTTCAATTAAAACCTCCTTGTTGCAGAAATATTTATAAATGGTTTTTTTAGAAATACACATTTCGCCGGCAATATCATCCATAGTAACACTTTTAAAACCAAGTTTTAAAAACAGATCACTTGCTTTGGCTATTATTTTTTCTTTCATTTTAATTTTCAAATTGGATTACAAATATAAGCCGGAAACTTTTATTGAAAAAATAGTTTCCGTTGTTTTGTAATAATTTTACATTAATTTATCAAGTCGAAAACTCATATACTAAACTCAAGATTGGCTATAAGTTTAATATCTTTTCCTAATGCCAGTCCTCCATTATGATTGTATGAGTTGTAATCTAAGCCGAAATCCTGACGTTTAATATCTCCTTTAATTTCAAAAGCTACTTTTTTCTCCCCATTATAGGTATTAACCCCAATAAATTCAGCATCAAGTTCAACAACTCTGGTAACATCTTTTATGGTTAAATCACCTTTAAAGAAATTGATGTTGTTATTTACTTTTTGAAAAGAAGTCGATTTGAAACTAATAATCGGATGTTCATTTACATTAAATAAGTCATTCAATTGTATGTGTGTGTCGATTTGCTGAAAACTATCAGCCTTATTATTTATATCTAATGAAAACTCAACCGAAGCATCTTCAATTTCATTATTCTCAATATCTACATAACCGCCAAATTTGTTTACAGTTCCTCCTAAATAGGCAATTATCGAATGTCTCATTTTTATTAAAACGTCTGATTGGCTAGAATTTATAGTCCATTTTGTTTTCATAAATATTCAGTTTTGTTGAGATTGTTAATTATTCAAATCTCTCTCGGAAACTTTTCGAGTATTCAAAGTTTCCAATTAAGAGCGCAAATATAGACAGGAAACTTTAGAAACCAAAAAAGTTTCCGAGTTTTTTTTAAAAATAATTTAACAGATTAATAACGAGCATCTTTAAAGTTACTTTTTGGAGAAACTAAGAGCCTTTTTAAATTTTAGAAACTTTAATTAACATTTGAATTGTATCTTTGGAGCTCGTTAATCAGATTTTCATTTTATGCACCTTATTAGTCAGTATCAGGATTTTTTTATTAGTTATTTAAAAGAACAAAGGATTACTAAAGAACCCAAAAATCTTTACGAACCAATTGAGTATATTTTAGGTCTTGGCGGAAAACGCATGCGTCCGGTATTAACTCTAATGGCGGCAGAAGTTTTTGATGCCGATTATAAAATAGCGCTTCCTGCTGCAATGGCTGTAGAGGTTTTTCATAATTTCTCATTGGTTCATGATGATATTATGGATGATGCACCTTTGCGCAGAGGAAAAGAAACCGTACATGAAAAATGGAATCTGAATACCGGAATTTTATCCGGAGATGCAATGCTTATTCTGGCTTATCAATATTTTGAACAATATGAACCAGCCGTTTTTATGGATTTAGCAAAATTATTCAGCAAAACGGCATTAGAAGTTTGCGAAGGCCAGCAATGGGATGTCGATTTTGAAACCCGTACCAATGTTACAATTCCGGAATACCTGAAAATGATCGAATATAAAACAGCTGTTTTGGTTGCTGCAGCCATGAAAATGGGCGCAATTGTAGCTAAAACTTCTCAAAAAGAAGCCGATTTAATTTATGATTTCGGACTTAATTTGGGATTGGCGTTTCAATTACAGGATGATTATTTAGATGCTTTTGGAGATCCAGAAACTTTCGGGAAACAAGTTGGCGGTGATATTATAGAAAACAAAAAAACTTATTTGTACTTAAAAGCGATGGAGTTTTCGGTTGTAGAAAAAGCTTCTGAACTGCAAAAATTATTCAGCGAAGAATTAGAAGATAACACCAGTAAAATAGAAACTGTAAAGACAATTTTTAATGAATCTGGTGCCTCAGATGCGACTCAGAAAGCTATAGAAACATACACTTTTAAAGCTTTTGAAACTCTTAAAAAAATGGATATTAATGCAGAAAAGAAAAACATCCTGAAAACTTTTGGCAAAAATCTAATGGGTAGAAAAGTTTAATACATAAGATTTATGAATGCCCAAATAAAATCAGTTTTCTTTAATGACAAAAATTATAATGCCAAAAAGCAATTGTTCTTTGCAATTTGCTTTCCTTTTTTTACAATTCTCGCATTGGGAATTGACAGTGTGACTTTTAATGAAAATTATTTTGATGGCCGCCAAATCACGAATTTTTTAGCCATACTTTATTTCTTCTTTTTCTTTTGGTTTTCAGCATCTTATTTAAGGAAATTAATGTTTGTGATGGTTTTTTTGTCTTATATAGGGGAACTGATTTTTTGCACATTACTCGGAATGTACAATTACAGAACAATAGTTATTCCTTTATATGTTCCTTTTGGTCATGCAATTGTGTACGCTTCGGGTTATGTGTATGCGCGTACAGATTGGGCAGTTAAAAACGATCTTTCTCTTAAAAAATATTTTGCGGTTGGATTCCTCATGTTGTTTTTATGTGTTGGAATTTTTCTGAAAGATGTTTTTTCACTGATTTTCGGAATCTTTTTCTTTTTGCTTTTGAAGAGAAAAAAATGGCAGAACTTATATTATTTCATTGCCATTTGTGTTATATTTATTGAGCTTGTGGGGACCTATTTTCAATGCTGGAAATGGATACCAAAAACGTTCGGATTAATTCCGGCCGCCAACCCGCCAATGGGTGCCGTTTTTTTTTACGCAGGAGGCGATGTGCTTTTGTCTAAAATTGTGGATTACTGGAAATCGAAAACCATAAAAAATCAGTTTTAATTGTCATTAATTTGTGAAGTTAGTTTTTACATTGAAATTTGATTTTGCGATCAAGATTGCGATTGATTTTTGACATTGCCATTGAAATTTGCCATTGAACATGAATATTAAAAATATGTATATCAAACCATTAAATACTGATTTGTTATTCGAAGAAGCCCAAAAGGAATCTTTGTACCTAAAACTGATCGAACAAATCAACAAGGATTTTAATCTGGCAAACGAAGGAATTGATTTTCCCTTAAGCATATCTCCTGACGAATTGAAAATCCAGCTTCACGAAAAAATCTACCGAATGATTCAGTATAAGTTTGCTGAATACCTGAATCTCCTTTATATAATCGATGTTGCGGAAAACGAAATCAAACAGCTCGACGGATCTGATTTGGTTGCTCTGGCTGAACAGGTTTCTTTTTTGATATTAAAAAGAGAATGGCAGAAGGTTTGGTTTCGGAATTTCTATAAGTAAGGTTTTCAGAGTCTATGGTTCTAAGCTGCTAAGTTTTTCTTCTTTGTGAACAATTCTTTTTAATTTATCTAATTCTGTCCAAAGTCCAAATCCTTCAGTATCCAATTTACTTCCAATAATCTGAAAACGGCCACATTTAAAACATATTTTTGCTATACCAATTGTTTTTTCTTTCTTTTTAAAAATAAAAATATCACGATATTCTGCAACACATGCATATGCACTCATTTGTAAAGAGTCTTTTTGGCGGAATACATCTTCAACTTTTTTTTGCTGCTTAATCGAGAGTGGTTCTTTTTTATACTTATGTTTTTGTAATGTTTTTTCAAAATCATCTTTTGGAATACTATCCGGATAATATCCCATAAATATTGTAGAAAATTCTTTTTGATCTTCGGATTCTGTCTTATCTGTAGCTGCTATATAATCATTAAGAGTATAATCTATATGATAATAATCGATTTTATCAGAATCAAAAAAAGGTCTCATTACTTTTTTTGAAGTCTTTTCATTTTCAGCTTTTTTTTTCGCAGAATGATTGCAACTTAAAATTAAAATAGAAGTAATTATAAAAATATTTTTTTTCAAATTTCAGTATTTAAAAATCTTAGAATCTTAGTGTGTTTACCCTTAAAGCTTAGATCAAAAATAAACCCTCACAAAAGGCATAAAAGCAGATCCGTACAAGCTTCTGTCGTCATTAAATAAAACATCATATCGTGCACCAATGGTAACATTTCCGGTTCTGTAACCGGCTCCTAGATATAGTGCGGTATTCCAATAATTATCAGTAAAGCCGGGAAAATTATTTGTGCTTTCATATTCTGTATTTACACGAACCTGTTCCAATTCGACAGACAATTGAATTTCCGGAATAGGGTTTACTAATCCAACAAGACTTCCTCCATATACATAAGAATGATATTGGTTTTTTGATGATAAATAACCAAATTGCAGACCAACACCAACAGCTACAATTTCGTTTACATTATAAATGGCACTTGGCATTACCGAAATGTCAGTATAACCAGAACCAATTCCTAAACCTAATCCGCCTCCAAACTGGACTTTGTCCCAAAATGGAGGATTGTTATCGATTACATTATTTTGGCCCTGTGCTATTATAAGATTTGAAAAAAGGCTGAACATAATCACAAAAAATGATCTGAAAACGATTGATGGATGAATTTTCTTCATTGTATAGTCTATTTTTAACAAATTTTTACGTGAAAGTACGTAAAAAAATCATTTAAATAATATCGATTGTTGTACTTTTGCCATTCGATTTAACAAAAAGTATATTCACACATATTATGGATAGGTTTTCATTTTTAAATGCAGCGCATACAGAGTTTTTCGCACAATTATATGATCAGTATTTAGTAAACCCAGATAGCGTTGAGCCAAGCTGGAGAAGTTTTTTTCAGGGTTTCGATTTTGGAATGACAACTTATAATGACGAAAATCCTGTTCAACAGATTGTTGAATATGTGACTAGCGATAATGCAGATTGCAGTTCAGTTTCAGAAAAACTGCAAAAAGAATTCAATGTTCTAAAACTAATTGAAGGATACCGTACACGCGGACATTTATTTACCAAAACAAATCCGGTTCGCGATCGCAGAACATCATCACCAACTTTGGATATCGAGAATTTCGGATTAACAACAGAAGACCTTTCTACTGTTTTTGATGCTGCTAAGGTTATAGGTGTTGCACCTTGTTCTTTACAGGACATTGTTACGCGCTTAAAAGCAATTTACTGCCAGCATATTGGTGTTGAATATATGTACATCAGAAACCCTGGTGTTGTAAAATGGATTCAGGATAAATTAGGGGTAAATGATAATCAGCCAAATTTCTCTACAGAAGAAAAACAAAATATCCTTAATAAATTAAATCAGGCCGTTTCTTTCGAGAACTTTTTGCATACTAAATATGTTGGTCAAAAACGATTTTCATTAGAAGGTGGAGAAACTATCATTCCTGCTTTGGATGCTTTGATTGAAAAAGCTGCCGAAAAAGGAGTAGAACAATTCGTAATGGGAATGGCTCACCGTGGTCGTTTGAACGTTTTGGCAAATATCTTCGGAAAATCAACTCAGGATATCTTTAGCGAATTTGATGGTAAAGATTACGATCAGGAATATTTTGATGGGGATGTAAAATACCACTTAGGTCTTACAGCCGACAAAAAAACAAGAACAGGAAAAAGTATCAATATCAATTTAGCACCAAACCCTTCGCACTTAGAAACGGTTGGAGCAGTAATTGAAGGAATTACAAGAGCGAAACAAGACAAATATTTTCCAAATGATTTCTCAAAAGTATTACCTATTGCCGTTCACGGAGACGCTGCAATCGCAGGTCAGGGTATTTTGTATGAAATCATCCAAATGGCACAATTAGACGGTTACAAAACCGGAGGTACCATTCATATCGTAATCAACAATCAGGTTGGTTTCACCACAAACTATTTAGATGCCCGTTCATCTACTTATTGTACAGACGTTGCCAAGGTAACCCTTTCACCAGTATTACACGTAAATGCTGATGATGCCGAAGCGGTTGTACATGCAGTATCTTTTGCATTAGATTACAGAATGCAATTTGGACGTGACGTATTTATTGACTTATTAGGATATAGAAAATACGGTCATAACGAAGGTGATGAGCCTCGTTTTACACAACCTGTTTTATACAAAATCATCGCAAAACATAAAAATCCAAGAGATATTTACGCTGAGAAATTATTGTCAGATGGCGTAATCGATGCAACTTATGTTAATGCTTTAGAAAAAGAATACAAGTCTGATATGGAGGAGAACCTTGAGGCTTCCCGTAAAAAAGATTTGACCATCATTACACCATTCATGCAAAATGAGTGGAAAGGTTTTGAACAAGTTTCAGACAATGTAATGTTGCAAAAAGTAGATACCACTTTTGATAAAAAAGGATTGGATTCTATTATCAATACCATTTCTACTTTACCATCAGACAAAAAGTTCATCAATAAAATAACTAAAATTGTTACCGACAGAAAAACAGGATACGATAACAACACTATTGATTGGGGAACTGCAGAAGCACTAGCTTACGGTTCACTTTTAACAGAAGGATTTGATATTCGTATTTCTGGTCAGGACGTTGAGCGTGGTACATTCTCTCACCGTCATGCTGTTGTAAAAGTGGAAGATTCTGAAGAAGAAGTAATTCTTTTAGATGCAATCGAAAACAAAAAAGGAAAATTCGGCGTATTCAACTCTCTTTTATCAGAGTATGGCGTTCTTGGTTTTGATTACGGATATGCTTTGGCAAACCCAAAAGCTTTAACGATTTGGGAAGCACAATTTGGAGATTTCTCTAACGGAGCTCAAATTATGATTGACCAGTATATTTCTTGTGGTGAAGACAAATGGAACAACCAAAATGGTATCGTTTTATTATTGCCTCACGGATACGAAGGTCAGGGTGCTGAACACTCTTCTGCAAGAATGGAACGTTACTTACAGCTTTGTGCAAGACATAATATGTATGTTGCCGATTGTACCACTCCGGCTAACTTCTTTCACTTGTTGAGAAGACAGATGAAAACCAACTTCCGTAAACCTTTAGTGGTTTTTTCTCCAAAAAGTTTATTGCGTGATCCAAGATGTGTGTCTACAGTTGAGGAATTAGCAAGCGGAAGTTTCCAGGAAACAATAGACGATAATACAGTAGATAAAAAAGCAGTAAAAACTTTAGTTTTTGTTACTGGTAAATTCTACTACGACATTGTTGCAGAAAGAGAAAACAACGGAAGAAATGATGTTGCAGTTGTTCGTATCGAGCAATTATTCCCATTACCTGTTGAACAATTAAAAGCAATAATTGCACAATATCCAAATGCAGATGATTATGTTTGGGCTCAGGAGGAACCTAAAAACATGGGAGCTTACAGCTTTATGTTAATGAACTTTGATCTTGTAAAATGGAGATTGGCTTCATTAAAAGCATACGCTGCTCCGGCATCTGGAAGTTACACACGTGCAAAACGTCGTCATGCAGATGCAATTAGAATGGTATTCGATAAAGATTTATTTAGATAATATATGAAAAAAATACTTGTTCTTGCTTTAGCAATATTATCTATAACCGTTTATTCGCAGGAATTAAAAAAACCAAGTGAAGGAAAATCAATAGTTTATTTTGTCAGATCTTCTGGAATGGGAGCTTTGATAAATTTTAAATACTTTGACGGAGAAAAATATTTAGGCAAATTCAATTATGGTAAATATCTGGTTTACGAATGCGAGCCAGGTAAACATATTTTTTGGTCAAGATCAGAAAACACCGATTTTATTGAAGCAGATCTTGAGGCAGGAAAAATTTATATAGTAGACTCTGAAGCGCAAATGGGTGCCATCAAAGCTGGTGTCGAATTAGTTCCTTTTAATCCTAAACCGGAAAGTTATAAAACGCCTAAGAAGTTCGAAAGAAAGAAGGCCGCTATCTTAAAATCAATTTCAGAAAAAAAAGAATATGTTGCAACTGATGTAGATTTAAAAGAAGGCTTTCAAGAATATGAAAGCATAATTAAAAAGTCTACAGAGAAATACAATAAATTAAAACAAAAAGGAGAAGAATTTGCAAAAGTGCTTCCTGAAATGTCATACAACAATTAGATAAAAAGAATGTTTCAAGTTTCAAGTTTCAAGTTCAACAACACGAAACCTGAAACAATAAAAACCTTAAACAAAAACAAAGATGATTTTAGAAATGAAAGTCCCATCACCAGGGGAGTCAATAAAAGAAGTTGAAATTGCAACTTGGTTAGTAAAAGACGGAGATTATGTAGAAAAAGATCAAGCTATTGCTGAAGTAGATTCAGATAAAGCTACTCTTGAATTGCCTGCTGAAATGAGCGGTGTAATTACACTAAAAGCTGAAGAAGGTGATACAGTTGCAGTAGGTGCTGTAGTTTGTTTAATTGATACTGATGCTGCAAAACCAGCAGGTGATGCACCAGCAGCTCCAGCGGCTGAAGCTCCAAAAGCTGAAGCTCCAAAGGCTGAAGCTCCAAAAGCTGCTCCAGCTCAGGCTCCGGCGGCAACAAGTTATGCAGCTGGAACTCCATCTCCTGCAGCAAGAAAAATATTAGACGAAAAAAATATTGCTCCGGCAGCAGTTTCCGGAACTGGTAAAGGTGGACGAATCACTAAAGATGATGCTGTAAATGCAGTACCTTCTATGGGAACTCCAACTGGTGGAAGCCGTGGAACTGAGCGTACAAAATTATCAATGTTACGTCGTAAAGTAGCAGAAAGATTAGTTTCAGCTAAAAATGAAACTGCTATGCTTACTACTTTCAACGAAGTAAACATGACGCCAATCAATCAGATTCGTAATGAATACAAAGATGCTTTCAAAGCAAAACATGGTGGTTTAGGTTTAGGTTTCATGTCATTCTTTACAAAGGCAGTTACAAGAGCTTTACAATTATATCCCGATGTGAACTCCATGATGGATGGTGATTATAAAATAGCTTACGATTTTGCAGATATCTCAATCGCGGTTTCAGGACCAAAAGGATTGATGGTTCCTGTAGTTCGTAACGCAGAACTTTTAACTTTCCGAGGAATTGAAGCAGAAATCAAAAGATTGGCTTTAAGAGCTCGTGATGGACAAATTACAGTTGATGATATGACTGGTGGAACATTCACAATCACAAATGGTGGTGTTTTCGGAAGTATGTTATCTACACCAATCATCAACCCTCCACAATCTGGAATCTTAGGAATGCACAACATTATCGAGCGTCCAATCGCTGTAAACGGTAAAGTGGAGATTCACCCAATGATGTACGTAGCACTTTCTTATGACCACAGAATTATTGACGGACGCGAGTCAGTTGGTTTCTTAGTTGCTGTTAAAGAAGCATTAGAAAACCCGGTAGAATTATTGATGAACGGAGATGCTAAAAGAGCATTGGAGTTGTAGTTTTAAATAATTTATTATGAGTTGTCCTGAAAAAGGTTGACTCGATTATTAATATAAAATTAGTTAAATCGGAACAGAATTAGTTTTGTTCCGATTTATTTTTTTCCATCTTTTTAGTTTTATTTGATTTTGTAAATTAGTATTATGAAATATGGAGACTAAAATTCTAAAAGTTTTAGAAACCAACAAATTTAATCCTAATAAATTAGGAGAAAGAAAATGCTACAATTATTTTATCTCATTGAATAAGCTAGTTTGGTCTAGAAATCTTTGAGATGGTTATGAAATTCATTTTTATTCGGATCAATATAAAACTTCACATCTGGACATTCAAAATTTAATGATTTGGAGTTTAAAAGCTACTTCAAATACAAATAATGGTTATAATAATCAATTATGCCTTTTCCTTCCATCAGCACATCAGCTCCAATAATGCCATGAACGGGTTTTGCCTTATATTGTCTTAAAGCTTCATTGACATGCGAAAGATCAAAAATCACTAAGCTAAAGTCCTGATTTTTCCAGGAACCAATTTGCAGTGCATTTTGTTTGGAGATTTGTGTTTTCATTCCGGTTCCGCCTGCGCCTGCAGCTTTGGTTTTGGATTTTTTTGAAGTCAGTTCAAATCGTTCAATGCTTTCATAACCTACGCAGGAATTCGAAGCGCCAGTATCCAGAATAAAATTCCCCAAAACACCGTTGATTTTTACCTTAATCAACAAATGCTGTGTTTTGATGATTTTAAATTTTATCTTTTTATACTTTTCTTTTTTAAGAACCAGGTGAAGATTTTCCATTTTAGATAATGATTGAAAACCAAAAATAAACCAATTATAGCCAATAAACTAACGATGTAAAAGATATAATTGGTTGAATTTGTTCCGGTAGAAATCGAGCCATAATAAACAAAAGAACTCCAGTAATAGGGAGATTTCTTAGCATTCGGAATCGATTTGTCGTTTAAGAAAGCAAGTTTTGCATTTGTATTGGCTTCAAAATAAGGCTGATTTTTTTTGATATTTTTATAAAAATCAGTCATAAAAACCGATGTTGTATAATCATTGACTTTCCATAGCGAGAATAATAAATTTTGTGCTCCTGCAAACTGAAAACCTCTTGCAACACTCATGGCTCCTTCTGCTTTATAGAGTTTTCCAATTCCGGTTTCACAGGCACTTAAAACTACTAAATCTGGATTTATATTGAGATTGTATAATTCTGAATATAAAATTTCCTGATCATAAAATTTGATGCTTGCCGGAGTTTCAATATCGCCCGAAGAAGCATGCGTGCTGAGATGCAAAATCGAAAAATTGGAAGCATTATTTTTAAAATTTGAAAAACTGGCTTCCGAGTTTTCCAGATATTTTCCTTTGAAATTATTGCGGATAGATTCTAATTCTTTTTTCGAATAACTTAATTCAAAACCCGTTTTTTCGAAAACAGGAAAAACGCCCAAAACGGTTTTATCAGCACTTGAGATTGGTTTAGAATTTAGATAAAAACTAGCTGAATTATTATACGCAATTTTAAAATCATTCAGCAAATAATGCATTTTGGCAAAATTGGTTGTAGCAGATTTTTGCGTAATCAAAGCTTCAAAAGGCAGGAAATTTAAAATGCCGTCAGGAACGATGACAAGGTTTTTATAGATTGTGTTTGAAGGTAATTGTAATAAATCATACACTTTTTTTCCGGAGTAATTGTATCCTGATATATTATTAACAATAGCATCTGCAGTATTGAAATAATCTATAAAATGAACAACGTCAATCATAGCTCTATGACTGGTATCGGTATGATTTAAACGTATTTGGTTATTTTGTAAAGTGAAATAAAACAAATTTTCAGAACCCATAAAATAATGAATCATTACAGCTTTGTCTTTTTTTAATTTAAAAAAAAGAGCCTTTAAATCGGTTTTTTCAGGAGTGGAATTGACGTTTTTAGATCGAATTTCTTTTAGCGAAAGCATCAATTGATTTTGTTTTTTGATTGCTGCATTAATCGTTGAAATAGTAGCCAGATTCCCTTTTTGCTGTTCTTTAAGTATGGCATTATTTAAGTTTTGAAGCTGCTGTAAAATGGCCTTTTCTTCTGCAGAAGCACTTTTAATGGTCGATCGGTAATCTTTTAAAATTCCGGATTTGGTTTTTTCTGATAATTGAAAAGCTTCTTCTAAATATTGAATTTTATTTTCTTGTTTATACAAAAGATCATAAATCGAAAGGCATTTTTCAGTTCGGTTACGTGTTCGAATTTGGGTAATGATTTTAGAATTTTCGTAAACCAGCGAATTCATCAATAAATCTTCAATGTAGAACGAAAGTTCAAAAATTTTTAATGCTTTTTTGGGTTGTTTGAATCGTAGAATTTCGGCATATAAATCAAACGCATCCATTAAAACGGTTTCGGCATACAATTGGTTTTCGTTTGGCAGTATGTTTAGTGGATTATAATTCGGAATTAAAATTTTAAAAATGGCCGATATCTGTTTCTCGCTTTCCTCTACTTTTCCTTCTTCAAAAAGCAATAACGCTTTCTCATAATAGAGTTTTGCAACTTTTCTGGGTTGTTGATCTGGTGTTGCGAAAAAGAGTTTTCCTGCCTTTTTTAAATAAGAATCAGCTGCTTTAAACTGATGTCTTTGACGATTAAGATTGGCTAAATTTCGATAAGAATTTGATAAAGTCTCCGATTGTTCTTTTTCGTTTTTGAGATAATTTATCGCCAACATCAAGGCATTTTCTGTTTTTTGATAGTCTTCCGGCATCAGTAAATTTTCTCTGGAACTTAATAAATAACTGTTTCCTAAATTATTAAGCAAAATTCCTTTTTGAGCATTCGATAATTTTTCTGTTTTTAAGGTGTTTTTCAATAATGCTATAGCCAGATAAATTTTGCCAGAACTCTGATACACATTCGATAAATTCAGAATCGCTGCGAATTTTTGTCTCTCTGCTTCAGGATAATTTTTAGCTGTATTGACAATAAAAAAGTACTGTTTAATGGTGTTTTCGGCGCTGTCATAATCACCTAAAACAGTATACAAATTGCCTAAAGGCTTCAGACAATATTCGATAATATCGTACTCTTTTAATTTGTATTTCTGATAGATTTGCCAGGCTTTCTCATAGCTTGAAATTGCATTTTGAGATTGCCCGAATTGATTTTCATAATAAGCTTTGTTGCAGTTTAAAACCACAATGGAAAGCAATTCGTCTTTGGTTTTTGGCTGTGGATTTTTCCAGAAATCAGTTTCTGTTTCGGAGAGTTTTTGTAAAGCCTTCGCGGAAGGATGAGCTACAAAAATATCAATTGCATTATATATTTTATCTTCCTGATGCTGCCCAAGAATATTCAGGCTTATAAAAAGAAATATTAAACTATATAAGTAATGTAAGTTCATATAATAGTTGTTGGGATACTAAAATTAAATCATTATAAGCTATATGTATCTTGTTGAATTTTAAAACTTAAATTTACTTATATGACTTATATGGTGGAAATATTTAAAACTTCCAAATTCCATACACTTGAATATAATTAAAATTTTCTTGAAAGTTCATGACATAACGTGCACCTAAACTTGGTCCGATTCTGGCAAAACCGGCTGTTAAGTCAAATAAAAGGCCTGTTTTAAAATCAGCAAAGGAGTTTTTAACGGTATTATTTGTTCTTTCTGTACCAATCAAAAGGTTTTCTTTATCTCCTTCAAAAGTTTCGGTTTTTATATCCTGAGTCTGCTTTGATAAAACATTGATGTTGGCCTGAATTCCGGCTCCGATTCCGATATAATTATTAATGTTGTAACGAATCAAAACAGGAATTTCCCAATTAATATTTTTGTTTTCTGTTACTGTGGTGGTACGTATTAATTGTCTGGTTCCATTTGCATTGGTGTTTATTGCATCAACAACAGTCACATCGCTGTCATATTTATTTAAGGCATTTACCCATTCTGCCTGCCAGTAAAAGCGATACGATTTAAAAGGCGAAATGGTAGCACCCACAAAATAACTGGTTGATTTTTCCAGATCCGGATAAATGTTATAACCCGCTTTTGCACTAATCGAAATTCCGGGTAAGAATCGGGTTGTAGCGTAATTGGTAATAATAGGTTCGTTTTTGTCAAAAATAATGGCGGTTCGGCTTTTGGTTTTTACTTTATGAAAGTCTTCGTTAAATTTCATCGAGTAGCGTACAAAACCTTTTGTACTGTCTTTTTCGTGTACGTTTTTTTGTTCGCTTCCCGGTAAATAAATGTTTTTGAAGGTAAAGAAAATTTGTTTTTGACTGATAATCGTATCCAGACAGCTTACAGTTGGTTCTTCGCCTTTTGGACAAATGGGACATTCGGGATACATACTTTCGATTTGGAATGTTTTTTTATCGAACATATCCGGAATATCTGTTTCCAAACGAATCATTCTGGCTGGTCCTTCACCGTTGTTTTGAAAACGGGTTTTAAATTTTACTCTTTTAAACCGTACCAGTCTGTAATTGATTAGACTTCCGTTTGAACCCATTTTGTTAGGGTCGTGCGAAGTGACGATTTCCATTTCTAGGTTTTTGATTTTATGGTTTTTAAAACTTCTGTTCGGAACAAATATCCCACGCATGGTAACGGTTGCGCTGGTATCTTTTATCATTTTGGGAGTGGTTTTGAAGGTAAAAAAAACATTATGGGTTTCGCCTGGATTGGCATCGTCAAATTCCAGAATTGATACATTATTATAAATTGTGTGTGCTTCTTTTAAGCTCGCATCTAAATCTTCTTCGGTTGTTGTATTTTTATATTTTTTGAATTTTAAATTGTTTTCGGCAGAAGCCAGATATGATTTTGTATCATCAAGATCATCAACAGAAGCTACTGTATTTTCTAGTACTTCGCGCTCGCCAGCATACTTCCTGAAATCGACCAGATCGAAATTATTATGTTTGAATTGCTTTTCGTTGTAAAAAAGATAAAGTTTACCATTTGCAACGTAATTCTGCAGATTTTGATAACTGAGTATGACTACCATTTCCTGTTCCGGAATGGGGTCACAGTTTTTCAGGATCGCAAATCCATTTTGGTCAGCGATGGAGGCAATATCCTTATAATCGGTATCGGTAATGTCGTTTACGACTACTTTTTTTGGTCGTGTTGCCGGAGGTTTTCCGTTGTCGTAATTGTTGGTCACGGCTAATCTGGCTGTATAATTTCCTTTATTTTTATAAACGTGTTTGGGTTCTGCCTGTTTGCTGTAATGACCGTCGCCAAGTTCCCATAAATACGAATAACTTGGTTTTGGAGCACCTGCAATCGGAATTAATGGTGGTGTTTCTGGTTTAAAAATTACCGTATTTCCTTTTTGATTGTAGCTGATATTTGCTCGTCGGGTTATAGTGTCTTTTACTTTGGTTTGCGAGAAGGATACAATTGAAAACAACGCAAATAAAACTGTTAGTAGTGGTGGTTTCATAACTAGAGAGGGTTTTTAGCCCTGATGGTAGTGGCATCCTTTTGTGCCGGGGTTCGGCATAAAAGATACAACGTACAGCAGGATTAGCTTCTGAAAATCATTAAAATGAGTTCAAATAATTTTTAAATGTAAAAAAAAGTGATGAGCAAATCACCACTTTTTCTTAAAAAAGAATTTTGTAAGTTACTGAATAGCATTGATTGCGGCTACCAGTTGTGCTTCTGAACCCACTGTTGTTTCAGCTAGAGTAAAAGTATAAGTTTGGTTTGCAGCTATTGTTACACCTTTGATAGCATAACGCCATTGGCCATTATCTTCGGTTGCAAAAATGATGTGACAAGCTAAACCAACCGGAATTTGTCCGTAGTGTTCGCTGAATAATCCGGCAGCTGTATAAGTGTCTAATTTTGCTAAAGCGTTTTGCCCTTCGCCATCATACGATAGATAAATCGCACAATTATTGTTGTCATAACCTTCTGGAGCATCTGCCAAAATAGTGGTTTTAGGTCTTGGATCGCTGTAAAATTTATCCACATTTGTCCATCCGAAGTTTCCAAATGTTACATAATAATTGTTTCCTTCGCCCTGAACGCCTCCTTTTCCTCCGGCTCCGTCTGCACCATCTTTGGCTTCTCTCCAAACTAAGTTTTCCTCATCTTCCGTATTTCCAATCCACAATGTCATTTCGTTATCTAAACCTCCTGTTAAATTAGTCGGTACAATTAGATTTATAGTGCATGAAGTGGCTAATTCTTGCCCCCCTTGTGTCGCTCTAATGAAAAACTCACCACCTGAGATTAATAAATTTTTCTTTCCATCAGCCGTTAAACCCATTGTTGGTTTGTTGGTCACCAGCATGTTTCCTTTATCAAAAAGCTCCACAAAATCAATGTCAATAGTCCCGGTAACAGCGTTTCCTGCTTTTGTAAGGCAGTTTCCGTTGATGTTGATTTTTACTCCTTTTGCAGAAGTCAGCGTAATTGCTCCTGCTCCGGCTGTTGCTGTAAAATGCTGTGTTTTTCCTGCCAGAGCCTCATCTCTTACAGCTGCAAACTCTGATGGTGATGGCGGTATAATTTTTTCATCTTCACTGTTGCTGTCATCGCAGCTTGCAAATGTGGCTAATGCTAAAAATAAAAGTCCGATTTTTTTAAAATTTGTGTTCATGATTTCTAATTTTTATAAATCTGAGCTGATCCTTGTCAGTTGGTTTTCAGATTCGGTTGTTAATTTAATTTTATATCCTTATATCAATTAGGGTTTGATATTGTTACCCCTGTTTTCAAAAATTCTTTTTTAATTCGTTTTTATAGTGTTATATCAATTTGCCTTTAAAATTGTTACCCCTGATTTTTTATTTTTTTAAATTTATTTAGAGAGGCATTTTTCTTCAAAAACATTTCCGTCCTCATCGACTGCAACCAGAATTTGTTTTTTCTTAGAAAGATTAATGATTAAATACAGCCAGACGATTGACCAAAGTCCCAATGTTGCAAAAACCAAGACCAGCTGTAGAGAAGAATCGATTTGTTTTTTTTCTTTGTATAAAACCACATAAGGAAGTTTGTCGTTTTTTTCAATTACAATAAATCCATTGCGAATTTTGTTCGACAGTATTTGCTGGAACTTAGCAAAATCCTTTTCGTTTGTTAATTGGCAGCTTCCCATATTTATCTGATTTATAATTTTCAATAACCTTTTTATTGCTATATATCAATTTGTTTTTAGGATTGTTACCCCCTTTTCTGTAATTTTTTCCAGATTCTTTTTTTACTTTAGCTAATAATTTTCGATTATGAAAAAAAGTAAAATTCATCCTGACCAAAAGTATATTGAAGGAATTGCGGCAAATGATTCCGCCATAATCCGTTCGATCTATAAAAATTATGTTCCTAAAGTGGTTTTCTATATAATGAATAATTCCGGAGACAGGGATCAGGCACAGGATGTAGTTCAGGAAATCATGATTTTGCTTTTTAATCAGGCCAAAGCCAATACATTGCTATTGACCTGTCCGTTTGATGCTTACTTTTTTTTGTTGTGCAAAAGGAAATGGCTTAACGAATTAAAAAAAACTTCGAATAAAGGGGTAACAATTAGTGAAGATTTTGCATCTATCAATGAATCTGCTCTTGAATTGGTTCAGGAAGCCGAACAATTTGATGAAAAACAGCAGCTTTTTGATATGATGTTCCAAAAATTAGGAGATAAATGCCAGGAGGTTTTAAAACTGAGTTTCACCATTAAATCGATGGAAGAAGTTGCCGAAAAACTAAACGTAACGTACGGCTATGTCCGTAAAAAGAAATCGTTATGTATTGGGCAGCTGACGCAGTGGATTCAGGAAGCAAAAAATTTTAAATCTCTTAAAAATAATTAGCCATGAATGAAGAACGTTATCTATTATTTGATCAATATCTTCAGGGTGAAATGACTCTTGAGGAAAGAAATCGTTTTGAAAAAGAGTTTTCAGAAAATCCTGAATTTGCCACTGAATTCAGAACTTTCAAAGAAGTTCAGGTGCAATTGGAAAATAAATTCGGACATGTACAGGAAAGAGAAGCATTCAAAGAAAATCTATCAAATATTTCAGATAAACATTTCAATAAAGAAAAGCCAAAAGTGATATTGATGCGTCCTTGGTATTATGCGGCGGCGGCATCTGTGGCTATTTTATTCGGGTTGTTCTTTTTTGACTACAATCAGAATCCATCTTTTAATGATTATAACCATCCAGGCGAAGCTCATCTTACAGAAAGAAGTAATACAAATGTAAACCTGATACAGGCCGAAAAAGCTTTTAATAGCAGAAAATTCAAAGAAGCGATTCCGTTTTTTAAGGCAGTTTTGAAAGAAAATAAAACATCAGAAATTCAATATTATTATGGAGTTTCTTTATTACAAATCAGTGATTATAAAAAAGCAGAAGGAGTTTTTAATGAATTGAAATCGGAAAATTCTATTTATAAAGAAAAATCACTTTGGAATCTGGCTTTAATAAAATTGAAACAAAAAGATTATAAAGGCTGTAAGCAAATCCTGCAGACCATTTCTCAGGATTATGAAGACTATGATGAAGTTCAGGAGCTTTTGGATGCTTTGGACTAATTATCTCACAGAGATTCAGAGAGAATTAAACAGAGAGATTCGCAGCGTTGTAAAGTGCTTTGCGAATCTTTTTTCGTTAGGACAACAAGATTGGTTTGATTTACCTTAAAAAATCCTCCAAATCCGCGTCCCAAGCACACATAATTGCTATTCTTTTAATATTGTCGTAATTTTGACAGCTTTAAAAAATAAACAATTGAATTCAACATACATTATTACCGATACACACACCCATTTATATTCTGAAGAGTTTGATCAGGATCGTGACGAAATGATTCAGAGGGCCATAAATGCAGGAGTTACCCGTTTTTTTATTCCTGCAATAGATGCTGCTGTTACACAGTCTATGTACGATTTAGAGCAAAATTATCCTGAGAATGTGTTTTTAATGATGGGTTTGCATCCCACTTACGTGAAAGATAATTATCTTGATGAGCTGCAACATGTTGAAACAGAACTTTCGAAACGAAAATTTTATGCTATTGGCGAAATCGGGATCGATTTGTATTGGGATAAAACGTATTTGAAAGAACAGCAAATTGCTTTCAGAAGACAAATTCAGTTAGCCAAACAATATAAATTACCCATCGTAATTCACTGCCGTGAAGCTTTTGATGAGGTTTTTGAAATTCTGGAAGAAGAAAAATCAGCTGATTTATTCGGGATTTTTCATTGTTTTACCGGAACGTATGAGCAGGCACTTCAGGCAATTTCGTACAATATGAAGCTGGGAATTGGCGGTGTTGTGACGTTTAAAAACGGAAAAATAGACCAATTTTTAAACCAGATCAATTTGAAGCATATCGTTTTAGAAACCGATTCGCCATATCTGGCACCTATTCCATACAGAGGTAAACGCAACGAAAGCAGTTATTTAGTAAATGTAATTGTAAAACTGGCAGAAATTTACGACCTTTCAGATGCTGAAATTGCAACATTAACAACACAGAACTCTAAAGACGTTTTTGGGATTTAATATGCAAATTACAATTGTTTAATTTTTTTTTTGTTCTTTTGCCCACCTAAATTGATATTTATAATGCAGAAATTTGACGCTATTCGACCATTTTATGATTCCGAAGTAAATGAAGCCCTGAAAGGAGTAGTCAATCATCCGATGATGAAAACCATGATGAATTTTACTTTCCCGGAATCAAAAGATGAAGTTTGGAAAGAACAACTTACGAAAACACACTCTATTCGTGATTTTCAATGCAATTTTATTTATCAGACGATTCAAAAAGTACTCGAAAAAAGTTCGGAAGGACTTACCACTTCGGGTTTTGAAAAGTTAGAAAAAAACACATCCTATTTATTTATTTCCAATCACAGGGATATTCTTTTAGATACTACTTTACTGAATGTTTGCTTATTCGAACACGGTTTAGTGATGACGGCTTCGGCCATTGGAGACAATCTGGTTAAAAAAGCATTCCTGAGTACACTGGCAAAACTAAACCGAAACTTTTTGGTTTTAAGAGGTTTAACGCCAAGAGAAATGCTGCAGAGTTCTAAATTACTGGCCGAATATATGGGACAGTTACTGCTTCGTGAAAACCGTTCGGTTTGGATTGCACAACGAGAAGGCCGAACTAAGGACGGAAATGACGAAACCAATCCCGGAGTTTTAAAAATGATTGCAATGGGTTCTGATGAAGCCAATCCGATGGATTATTTCAAAAAGTTAAAGATTGTTCCAGTATCCATTTCATACGAATATGATCCTACAGATGTTTTGAAAATGCCGCAATTAATGGCAGAAGCCAATAATGAAGTATATATTAAGGATAAAAATGAAGATTTCATGACCATTTTAAGCGGTATCATGGGAACTAAAAAAAGAATACACATTTCGGTAGGAGATGTTTTAGATACCGAAATTGACCAGATTGTGGCTGAGAATGATAATTCTAATAAACAGATTCAGGCTTTGGCACAAACAATTGATGATTCTATTTTGCAGAATTACCAATTGTGGCCAACCAACTTTATTGCCTATGACATCTTACATAAAACAGATAAATACGCTCATTTATATAAGGAAAACGAAAAAATGCTTTTTGAGCGTCGTTTAGAAATGCGAATAGGAGCTGATGATGGTGTAGCCAGACAAGGTTTTTTAGCCATGTATGCCAATCCTGTAGTGAGTAAATTAAAATACCAGGATGTCATCTAAAGCCAAAATACTCTTAATCTACACCGGTGGAACGATCGGAATGAGCAAGGATTTTGAAACAGGAGCACTCAAAGCTTTTGATTTTGGAAAATTGCTGAAAAATATTCCAGAAATCAAACAATTGGACTGCGAAATCGAAACGGTTTCTTTTGAAAATCCAATCGATTCCTCGAATATGAATCCCGAAATGTGGGCTAAAATTGCCACGATTATCGAGGAAAATTATATCACTTTTGATGGATTTGTCGTGCTGCACGGTTCAGATACCATGTCCTATTCGGCATCAGCGTTGAGTTTTATGCTCGAAAATTTAGCCAAACCGGTTGTGTTTACGGGGTCTCAATTGCCAATTGGAGACTTGCGTACTGATGCCAAAGAAAACCTGATTACTGCCATTCAGATTGCTTCGCTTCAGGAAAATGGAAAGCCTGTAATTACGGAAGTTTGCCTGTATTTCGAATATAAATTATACCGCGGCAACCGAACTTCAAAAGTAAATGCAGAACATTTTAAAGCGTTTACAGCACCGAATTATCCGGAACTGGTAGAATCAGGAGTGCATCTGAAACTAAACCGTCATTTATTTCTTCCTTTAAATACAGACGCGAAACTGATTGTGCATAAAAACCTAAACAATCACGTAGCCATCATCAAAATGTTTCCGGGAATGAGCGAAGTTGTTTTGGCTTCGATTTTGGCCATTAAAGATTTAAAAGGGATTGTTCTCGAAACCTACGGATCCGGAAATGCCCCTACCGAAGACTGGTTTTTAAACTTAATTAAAAAAGCCATTGATTCCGGATTGCATATCGTAAATGTGACACAATGTTCTGGTGGAAGTGTCAATATGGGACAATATGAAACCAGTACGGTTTTGAAATCTCTAGGTGTTATTTCCGGAAAAGACATCACGACAGAAGCGGCTATTACTAAATTAATGTATCTGTTGGGACATTCGGTTACCATTCCGCAAACTGAGTTTAAAACAATTTTCGAAACTGCTTTGCGCGGTGAAATTTCACTGTAATTTTTTTCACCATATAAGGAATATAAGTTAGTTAAGTATTAAAAAAATAGTATCATCCTGAGCGGAGTCGAATCCTTTTTAACTGAAACGGCTTCAGCTCCGCTCAGCCTGACAGAATTGGTTGCTATTATTTGAATCAGTTTGTCAATTTCGACGAAAGGCCAAATCACACAATAACTCCGCAATCAGAATCGCCAATCTTTGTAGAATTCCAATTGTTATTTTTGGTTATTCGAAATGAACAAGTTTGCCATAATTGGAATTTGGATTTTTTTTATTGGAATTTACTTAACCTTAATCTTTATATCTAACTGGGCAAGTATCTACTTTCTCAGCTTGTTTATGGTTGTAATACACATAAACAATAACCGAAACAATACAAATTACACCCTGTAAAGCAACGGTATTTCTGGTTCCTATGGCGTGCGATACATATCCGATAAGCAAACTTCCCACCGGAATCATTCCCTGATACGCCATCATGTAATAACTAATACTTCTGGATCGCATGTTTACGGTACTTTGCGTATGAATGTAAATATTGATTGATGAGGTTTGTGCCATCATACCCACGCCGCTCAAAGTCATGCAAAACAGCGCAATGATTAAATTGTCTGAATACGATAAGATAATAATGCTGCAGCCTAATAAAAGACTTGCCGAGACCATTATTTTATTGATGTTTACTGCCGATTTTAGATTGGCCAGATAAATAGCCGAAACAATAGATCCAATACCTGCAGCGCTTTCAAACCAACTGAAAGTCTGTGCATTTCCGCTAAAAATATCTTTCGCAAAAACAGGCATCAGGGTATTAAAAGAAATGACGAACAAACTGCTGCACATTAACATCAAAAGCATTTTTGCCATCTCAGTTTCTTTTTTTACATATTCCAGACCTTCTATAAAATCATCCAGCATTTTGAGTTTGTTGGTTGCTTTGATATGTGGCTCAATTTTCATCAATAATAAAGAGACCAAAACCGGAATATAACTTAAGAAATTCCCAATGAAACAAATGTCTTCGCCGTATTGATGTAAAATAATTCCAGCCAGAGCAGGACCAGCGATTCGGGCGAAATTAGTCAGTGTGGAGTTTAGTGCCACAGCATTGGGTAAATCCTCTTTGCTGTCGACAATATCAACCATCATGGTTTGTCTGCAGGTCATATCAAAAGAGTTTATGATTCCCTGAATAAGGCTTAAAGCCAAAATATAGTTGATGTTGTATATTTTTAGATAAATCAGCAAAGCCAAAGCACCTGCCTGAAGCATCGCCAGAGATTGCAAAATAATCATGCTTTTATGACGGTCATAATGCCCAATAATACTTCCGGCCAAAGGGGCCAAAAATAAGGACGGAATCATACTTAAAAAAGTGGCTAATCCTAATAAAAAAACAGAACCGGTTATGCTGTAAACCATCCAACTTACTGCTGTTTTTTGAAGCCAGGTTCCGATTACTGAAACGGATTGTCCGTAAAAAAATAATTTGAAGTTTCTTGATTTTAGCGCTTTAAACATAATTCTGAAATATTTGTTACAAAGGTCGGGATTATGATTTCATTAGAAAAATTAATAATTTTACTGATAATGAGTAGTTAAACTTATCAATATGGAAATTTATCAATTGCAATATTTCATTAAAACGGCTGAAGTATTGCACTTTACAAAAGCAGCCGAATTGTGTTTCGTAACCCAATCTGGATTATCGCAGCAGATAAAAAAACTCGAAGAAGAACTCGGAATGCCTTTGTTTATCAGGATGGGTAAAAAAGTCCAGCTTACCGAAGCGGGTGCTGTGTTTTTGATTCACGCCAAACAAATCATCGAAAATGTAGAAAATGGCAAACAGGCCATTGAGGATTTAAATGAAATGATTGGCGGTGAACTGCGAATAGGCGTAACGTATATCTTTGGACTTCTGGTTTTGCCGGTGGTCAATTCGTTTGCCAAAACCTATCCGAATCTGAAAATTGTGGTGGAATATGGTACCACCGAACCTTTGGAACAAAAATTATTAAACAACGAACTGGATTTGGTTTTAGTAATTTCTTCTAATGAAATTAAACTTCCTTTTGAGAAAATTCCATTGTTTACTTCCAAGTTGGTGATGGCGGTTTCAAAAAAACATCCCTTAGCCGATTTGGATAAAATTGCCTTTAAAAAAATAGAAGAGGTTCCGCTTATTTTACCTGTACGTGGATTTAATTCCAGGGAATTTTTGGATGAATTGTTTTTAAAGAACAATATGAAACCTAAAGTTTCCATAGAATTAAATGCAGTCCATGCTTTATTGCGTTTGGTAGCCGATAGCGATTGGGCGACCATCGTTACCGAAAAGGCTTTGAAAGATTGGGATCACTTAAAAGCAATTCAGATTACGGGCGTACGAACACAGCGGGATTCGTTTATTTTGACGATTCAGGGCGCTTATCAAAAGAAAGCAGTAAAATTATTTATAGAAGAATTCAGAAAAAGCATTTAAAAAGCACAAATTACTTTTCTAACTCATTTTTTTTTGTGTTATTTGCAAACCAAAATAGAGAGGTGTCCGAGTGGTTGAAGGAGCTAGCCTGGAAAGCTAGTATATGGGTAACTGTATCGAGGGTTCGAATCCCTTCCTCTCTGCGAGATAAAATCCCGCAATTTCATTTATTGAGATTGCGGGATTTTTTATTAAAGGGGTTATTTTGAATTATTCTTTTACATTATTTTATTAAATAAATTATTATATATTTGGCGCCTGAGTTATATAAATAATTGAATGGATTTACCTCCTTATTCGCCAGGTCTTCATAAACTGGTTACCCTGCATGTCGATAAAATTTTAGCACTAACTGATAGTCAGGGTTTTGTTGCTGTTACCGATTCCATTTTAGAGAAATACGAATTAGAAAAGGTAGGAATGGTGGTTCATAATTTTGATAACGATAGTTTTACCATTTCAGTTTGCTTAAAAGAGTCTCATATTTGCATTCACACCTGGCCGGAATATAATCAGCTCACGATTGATGTTTATTTGTGTAATTATCTTCAGGATAATTCGGATAAGGTAAGACAAGTTATGGCCGATTATATCGCTTATTTTGAAGGAACAATTATCAAAGATTTTGAAATTAATCGTTAATATATGAAAGTTCCCTGTTACCATTGTAATACAGTTACAGAACTGAAGGTTGGTTTTGAAGTCGTAAATTTTGTTTGCCCTCATTGTCAGAGTTTATATTTTGCAGATAGTGAAGGCCAGCTTCGTTTAAAATCTAAATTTAAATCCAGAGAGGATATTTTTTTTCTTAAAATTGGAGATAAAGGAACTATTAAGGGAGATGAATATACTGTTACGGGTGCTTTACTCAAAAAAGTGTATGGTGGGTATAACTGGACAGAATATATTCTTCAAAATGCTTCAAACGAATTTGCTTACCTTTCAGAAACAGATGGACATTGGATTTTCTTAATTGAAATTGAGGAAAAATTCGATGTAAAACAACATCCAAAAACGATTACTTATGATGGAGATATTTTTGATCTCTATGAATATTGTGATTCAGATATCGAAAATGCTCAGGGATATTTTGATTTTTCATTGCCGGTTAAGAAGGTTCATATGGTTGAATATATTCAGCCTCCCTTTATGATTTCTATTGAAAAAATCAATAATGTAGAAACTGCTTTTTTTGGCGAGTACATCAGTAAAAAAGAAATTAAAAAAGGATTTTCTAAAGCTTATTTGCCTTATCAAACGGGTGTAAATATTGCCCAGCCTTTTTATTTTGATTTAAAAAATACAGCTGTCATATTCTGTATTTTTGCTTTGTTAATTATAGGGTCAAACTGGTATATTTATAAGGATCAGACCAAACAGGATGTGTTCTATAAAGTAGTTACTTTTGACGAGTTTAATAACAAAGAAATTACAAGTGATTCATTTTATTTGCGTGGGGGATCAGCTCCGATGTCTATTTATATTGGTACTGATGTAGACAATTCATGGGCAAATGTTGATGTGGCATTAGTTAATGAAAAAACTAACGATGAAATTCATGCCAACAAGGATATTGAGTTTTATCATGGCTATTCAGATGGTGAGAGCTGGAACGAAGGAAGTTCTTCGGAAGAGTTTAATATCTGCGGAGTTAAAGAAGGAAAGTACCATCTCTTGATCACGCCAATGAAAGCACCGGAAGATATGAACAATAACTCGATGAAAATTAAGGTGGTTTGGAACGAGCCTTCAAATCGAAATGTCTGGCTTGTTATTATTTTTATGATTGTTGTTTTTATATTGATACGATTTTTAAAAATTAATTTTGAGAAAAAAAGATGGTCAGACAGCTCATATTCTCCTTATAGTGAATAAATATGAAAAGAATTTCGGACTTAATTTACAATAATGCCGCTTCGATAGCAATCGGGCTCTTTTGTTTTGGAGTTTACCTTTATTTTGCAATGGCAGGAAACCGCATTTGCGATTGTGAATCTACAGAAAGTTACAAGTCAACAGGAAGCCGTACATCATATAACCGTTTTTATCATAAGTAAAATTTAACAATATGGAATTTATACACACACAGCCAATAATTAATTCAATCATTTATTCTTTTTTAGGGATCGTTATTCTGTTAATAGGATATTTTATCGTCGAAAAGCTTACTCCTGAAAGCACATGGAAAGAAGTTGTGGAAAAAAATAATGTTGCCGTAGCGATTGTTCTGGCAGCTTTCATCATTGGACTTTCAATGATTATTAGTGCCGCAATTCATGGGTAAAAAGTTTCTCAGGTTTGAATTTCTTTTGCTGTTTGCTGTATTTATAATTGCGACCTGCGGGCTTGTTTATGAGCTTGTTGCAGGTACTTTGGCCAGTTATTTATTAGGGGATTCAGTAAAACAATTTTCATTTATTATTGGAGTTTACCTGTTCTCAATGGGTATTGGCTCTTTTTTTTCTAAGTTTTTCAATAAAAATTTACTCAATACTTTTGTCGAAATCGAAATCCTGGTCGGATTGATTGGGGGCTTAAGTTCGGTAGTTTTGTTTTTATTGTTCGAAAGTGTTGGCAGCTTTCAATTCATTTTGTATTTATTAGTTTTCATCACCGGGTTTTTAGTTGGACTGGAAATTCCGTTATTAATGAATATTCTTAAGGATAAAGTCGAATTTAAAGATTTGGTTTCAAACGTGTTTACTTTCGATTATATTGGAGCTTTATTGGCATCCATACTCTTTCCTTTAATTTTAGTTCCGAAACTTGGCATAATGGGAACCTCGTTATTCTTCGGAATGATAAACGTAAGTATTGCAATTGCATTATGTTTTCTGCTGAAAAAAGAATTAAAAAAGCCTTATTTTTTAAGAGTAAAAGCTGTCTTTTCATTCTTAATTTTGTTGGGTGTTTTTATTTTTTCAGATTCTATTTTGGCATATTCTGAAGGAAAATTGTACGGAGAAAATATCATTTACACGAATTCAACCCAATATCAGCGAATTGTTTTAACGCATAACAAAAGCGACTATCGCCTGTATCTAAACAATAATCTTCAGTTTAGTTCTGCTGATGAATATCGTTATCATGAAGCTTTGGTTCATCCGGCAATGTCGATTGCCAAGAACTTAAAAAATGTTCTGGTTTTAGGAGGAGGAGATGGTTTTGCGGTTCGTGAAATCCTAAAGTATAAAGAAGTTCAAAAAGTGACTTTAGTTGATCTGGATGAAGGTATGACGAAGCTTTTTAAAAGCAATAAAGTATTAACAGGATTCAATCAAAATTCTTTAAACAGCAAAAAAGTTACCGTTATAAATACGGATGCTTACATTTGGTCAAAAAGCTGTAAAGATAAGTTTGATGTTATGATTATAGATTTTCCCGATCCGTCAAATTATAGTTTAGGGAAATTGTATTCTCTGAATTTTTATCAGACCATCAAAACTATTTTACAGCCTGATGCAGTAGTAGTAATTCAGACTACGTCGCCTTATTTTGCGCCAAAATCATTTTGGTGTATTAATAAAACGGTCATGCAGGTTTTTCCTCAGGTCGATGCTTATCACGCTTATGTTCCTTCTTTTGGAGAATGGGGTTATACCATCGCCATTAATGGTTTTGGAACTACTTTTAATGAAGTAAACAGAAAAGCTTCAGGTTTAAAATTTTATAATTATCAATTTGACCGATATAATTATTTTACCAAAGATATGATCTCAAATGAAATTGAAATCAATCGTTTAGACAACCAAATTTTAGTACGCTATTTTGATGAAGAATGGGGAAAATTGCAATAAATCAAGACGAAATTTTGTAAAAGGAATTGGTGCTTCTTTGCTTTTAATTCCTTTTTTACAGTTTTGTTCTGATAAAATAGCCGTTCTGATGATTCGCTTATCGGGTACTAGCCATCTTTTGGGGCACCGCCTTTGGATTAAAGATTTTCCTAAACCGTCAACTCAAATTCACATCCCGTATCTAATCGTGGGTGGCGGAATTTCAGGTTTAAGCGCTGCAAGACAATTTCAAAAAAAAGGAATTTCTGATTTTTTATTAATTGAATTAGAAGGTCATTTAGGAGGAAATTCTTCTAATGGAGAGAATCAATATTCTAAGTTTCCGCTAGGGGCACATTATTTACCATTGCCTAATTTCAAAGATAAGGAGTTACTGCAGTTTCTTGCAGAGGAGAAAATTATAGTTGGATATGATCAAAAAGGGCTGCCTGTTTTTGATGAACTGCAATTGTCTTTTGCACCTGACGAACGTTTGTTTTACAAAAATAAATGGCAGGACGGAGTTGTTCCTAAACAAGGTAATTCGAAAGAGGAAGATTTAGAATTTCAAAGTTTCTTTAAATTGATGGATGCTTTCCGAGAAGGAAAAGGCGAAGATGGAAAGTATTTATTTGATATTCCGCTTCACCTTTCTTCAAGCGATCTTTCAACCCGAAGTTTAGATAAAATAACAATGAAAGAATGGTTTGAAGCCAATAATTTTAAAGCGGAGCCATTGTTTAATTATATTGATTATTGCTGTAAAGATGATTTTGGACTCGGAATTCATTTTGTTTCAGCTTGGGCCGGAATTCATTATTTTGCCGGAAGAAAACAAGATGCAACTTCTGATAAAAAAGAAAGTGTTTTAACCTGGCCTGAAGGAAATGCCAGATTAACTACCCATCTTAAAAAATATACCGATCAAAAAACACTGAAAAACCATTTGGTTTACGAAGTGAAAACAGAAAATGATAAAGTTGTTGTCAAGGTATTTGATGACCTTAAAAAGATTTCGGTAGAAATTATTGCAGACAAAGTAATTATGGCAACGCCTCAGTTTGTAAATCAATATTTAATTCAGGACAGGAAAGAGTTTACAAAACAATTTCATTATACACCATGGCTTTTGGCAACTTTGACAGTAACTGATTTGTCTGATAATTTTAGTTTTCCGCTTTCGTGGGACAATGTTATATATGATGCAAAAGGGTTAGGCTATGTATACGACCAGCATCAGTCTTTGAAACAGATCCAGACAAAAAAAGTAATTACATATTACTACAGTTTTTCATCTTCGGATCTAAAAAAATCAAGGAAAGAATTATACAAAAAAAATCAAGAATATTGGAAACAATTTGTTTTTGATGATTTAAAAATTGCACATCCTGATATTGAGAATTGTACAGAACAAATGGAAGTTTTTCTATTAGGTCACGGAATGATAAGTCCGGCGCCTGGATTTATTTTTGGGAAAGCTAAAAAACAGGCATCAAAAACCATAAAGGACCGAATCTATTTTGCACATACTGATTTGTCCGGAATATCCATTTTTGAAGAAGCTTTTCATCACGGAATTAATGTCGTAAACCAAATTTTAGATGAGACAACCCTGGATTCATAAGGAAAGAACAGATCTGATTTTTATCATTGGACCGTCCTTTTTTGTGTTGGCAATTATATTTCTATTTCAGGATTATATTATAGAAATTGAAAGTGATTATTCGTTTTATACCTGGCTTTTTTTAATAGTTTTTATAGATGTGGCACACGTTTATGCTACTTTGTTTAAAACCTATTTTGTAGCTGATGAATTCAAAAAGAATAAAAAAAGATTACTGCTTTTGCCTGCAATCTGCTTTGTTATTGGTTTGATACTTTTTGCCTTTGGAAGTTTGATCTTCTGGTCTTTTCTGGCTTATGTGGCGGTCTTTCATTTTATAAGACAGCAATACGGTTTTATGCGGTTGTATGCCCGTATGGAAGAAAAAACAACGGTTTCTGTTTTAATTAATAATCTGGTGATTTATGCAGCAACCGTTTACCCGATGTTGTTCTGGTTTTTGTCTCCCAATAGAAAATTTAACTGGTTTGTTGAGGATGAGTTTTTTCATTTTGAGAATCAAACATTATTAGAAATTCTGTTTTGGATTTACATCGGTATTTTGTTTTTGTATGTGATTCGTACTGCAATTATTTCAGTTAAAAACCACTTTTTTAATGTCCCAAAAAACAGTATTATTTTAGGAGCGGCACTTTCCTGGTATTTCGGAATTGTCTATTTTAATGATGATCTTATTTTTACTTTGCTGAATGTGGTTTCACATGGGATTCCGTATATGGCGTTGGTTTATTTTAGAGAAGTTGAAAATAGAATAGATAGCACGTCAGGAATTTTTAATTATTTAAAAAGTTACAATGCAGTGTTTATTTATGCAGTGATTTTATTGGTAATTGCTTTTTCAGAAGAATTTCTTTGGGAGTTTTTTGTGTGGAATGAAAATATTTCCATCAATGATCATGATTTCTCCAGCTGGCAGTTTTTATTAGTTCCGCTGTTTAGTGTCCCTCAATTTACGCATTATTTACTCGATGGCTTTATTTGGAAGTCGAAGAAATCAGGTTCATGACTTCATGAAAACAAAAACCTCTAATCTAGCCCCGATAGAAATGATATCCTTTTGTGGCGGGGTTCGCTACAAAAGATAAAATGGATAGCGGGACAAATGGTGTTTTGAAAATGAGATATTTTGCTACTTAAAAATAAAATAACTAATCCTGTAACACCGCTTTAGCTTTAGGCAAAATACGCTCGACAAACAACGCATAAGCAGATTCAGAAGGATGCAGCCCATCTGAAGCGACTAAATTAGGATTGCTGAGTCCTTGTCTGGTAATGTCGGTAATGCCAACAAAAACGATGTTATTGGTTTTACAGTAATTTTCAGCAAAAGTGTTGTATTGATCAATTTCTTCTGAAATTTTAGTTCGTCCGGCAGTTCCGTACATCATTCCGTAAGGGGTATAAGCATAATCCGGAATAGAAACTACAATTACATTTTTTTTATCGCCTTTGGCCAGCATTATTGCTTTTGTGACTACCTCAGGAAATTCTTTTTCATACAGCGAAAAACCTCTTTCCTGAAACTGATTGTTTACACCAATTAATAAAGTTACCAAATCATAATTGGGTTCTGGGTTTTGCTGGCTTATGGCGGAAATTAAATTGGTGGTTGTCCAGCCGGTTGTTGCAATAACTTTTAATGAAAAAGAAGTCTGGGTATATTTTTTTTTAAGGCTTGATTTAAGCTGCTCCGGAAATCTGCAGGTTTCACACACGCTTTGCCCAATGGTATAACTGTCGCCCAAAGCCAGATAATTAACTGAAGAAGAAATAGGAGTGACAGGAATTTGTATTACCGGAGGTGTATTTGGTGTTACGGTTTCTAAAGCTGTTTCATCAGAACTACAGCTCAAAAGAAATATAGAAAGTAAAACAATAACTATTTGTCTGAATTGTGGTTTCATAATTTGAATAAATTAGATTTAGCATCATTTTCAAACAAATAGTTACGTTAAAAAAGTAATTATGGTTTTAAACCATTTCAGCTTTTATTGAAATTTCTTCTTCGATGGCATTCCAAAGACCAATACGTTTTTCTAAGGCCAAAATCGAAATTTCTTCGACATCTGACCATTTTTGAGCATCATCTTCGCATAAATCGGTAATCATTTGCATTGCCATTGGCCCATGCTCATCGGCATCTAGCTCAATATGTCTTTCAAAATAATAAAGCAATTTGCTTAAATCGGTTTCAGGCAGGTTCTTTTGAAAGTTTTTAAGGATAGCAGTAAACATACTTGGAATTAGATCTTCTCTTCCAAAAGTAAAAGCAGCTGCAATCTCATGTGGTTTTCCCTGTTCAATAACTCTAAAGGTAAAATCTAAAAAGGATTTGATATCCGGATGCAATGAACTTTGTTTTATAGCAACAAAAATATTTTGTAGCGAATTTACTTCGGCTAAAAATTTATTGATCCCGGTTGTATCAGCACCACAATCTTCCATGGCCTCAAGATACATTTCGTAATGACTTTGTCTTCTTCCGTCGATAGTAAGATCTGTTTCTTCGGCAAGAACAATTTCGTTTATTAAATATCGGGTTTCCGGATTTTTTGTAGCAAACCACGGTGTAGTTGTACAGGTAAGTTTGGCCTGTAATGCCTTCAATAATGACATAAAGTCCCAAACTGCAAAAACATGACTTTCTAAAAAGCTGTGTAAGTCATCAATGCTTTGAATTTTATTGTATAAAGAATGCTGCAAAAGCACATCCTTTTGAGGCTGAATGCGATTGTTGATGGTTTCAATATTCATAAAAGGTGGTATTTTTGGTAAATATAAAAAAGCTTCCCGATTAGAAGAAGCTTTTTGCATTGATTTTCAATATATTTTAATAGAAAGTTACTATTTAAAAGCAGAAATTCCGGTTACATCCATTCCGGTTATCAATAAGTGAATGTCGTGTGTGCCTTCATAAGTAATTACACTTTCGAGGTTCATCATATGTCGCATGATCGAATATTCGCCTGTAATTCCCATTCCGCCTAACATTTGTCTTGCTTCTCGGGCTATGTGAATGGCCATGTCAACATTATTTCGTTTTGCCATTGAGATTTGTGCTGTGGTTGCCTTTCCTTCATTTCTTAAAACGCCTAAGCGCCAGGTTAAAAGCTGAGCTTTTGTAATTTCGGTAATCATTTCGGCTAATTTTTTTTGTTGCAACTGAGTTCCTCCAATAGGTTTTCCAAACTGAATTCTTTCCTTAGCATAACGTAAAGCCGTATCGTAACAATCCATAGCGGCACCAATAGCTCCCCAGGCAATTCCGTAACGAGCCGAATCCAAACAGCCAAGCGGAGCACCTAAACCGGATTTATTGGGTAATAAGTTTTCTTTAGGAACTTTTACGTTGTCAAAAATTAATTCACCGGTTGATGAGGCACGAAGTGACCATTTATTATGTGTTTCGGGAGTTGTAAAACCTTCCATGCCACGTTCTACAATTAATCCGTGAATTCTTCCTTCTTCATTTTTCGCCCAGACTACTGCAATGTCTGCAAAAGGGGCGTTTGAAATCCACATTTTGGCTCCATTTAAAAGATAATGATCTCCCATATCCTTAAAATTGGTAATCATACTTCCCGGATCAGAACCGTGGTCAGGTTCAGTCAATCCAAAACAGCCCATAAATTCTCCAGTTGCCAATTTTGGCAGATATTTCATTCTTTGTTCTTCGTTTCCGTATTTCCAAATCGGATACATGACTAAAGATGACTGAACGGATGAGGTAGATCGTACGCCTGAATCGCCACGTTCAATTTCCTGCATAATCAGACCGTATGAAATTTGGTCTAAACCTGCTCCGCCATATTCAACAGGAATATAAGGACCGAAACCGCCAATTTCTCCAAGTCCTTTTATGATTTGCTTTGGAAATTCTGCTTTTTGGGCATATTCTTCAATAATAGGAGAAATTTCTCTTTTTACCCATGCACGTGCCGACTCGCGAACCAATTTGTGTTCTTCTGTCAAGAGATCGTCTAAATTGTAATAATCCGGGGCTTGAAATAGGTCTGATTTCATTTTTTGTAGTTTTACAAAACAAATTTACGTAATAAAAATATAACAAATAGAATTGTTTTTGTTATATTTTTTTGAATTATTAAGGCTTAGTATATAGAATAAGGGTAATTATTAGATGATTAATGTAGATACGGCAGAGTTTATTAAGAGGTAAATTACATTTTTAAATAAAAATCTTTAGTCAATGCAATATATTCAGAAGTATAAATATGTCTGTCGATTTCTATAATCAATTCATCGATTTCAATATCGCTGTTTTCATGTCGGCTAAAAGCCAATAAACTTCTTTTGATCCCTGAAGTTGGGTTTCCTTTTACACGCGTTATTTTCGTTGGGTATAGTTCTGATTCTTTCGCTAAAGCAATAAATTTTTTTTCTTCTTTGAATGGAATTATAACAGCAAAAATTCCATTTTCAGAAAGTAATAAATCAGCAGCTTCAACTAACTCTTCAAAAGGCATGGCATCCTGAAAACGTGCCAAATCACGTTGTTCGCTTTCTGTTTTATAATCTTCAGAATAAAAAGGAGGATTTGAAACAATCAAATCATATTCATCCTCGGGTTCATCAATAAATTCATCTAAACCGGCATGGAAACAAAACAATCGATCACTCCAGGGAGAATTTTCAAAATTCTCAACGGCTTGTTCATAAGCATCTTCGTCAATTTCTAGCGCATCAATTTGTTCTGCATGAGTTCGCTGGGCCAGCATTAAAGCGATGATTCCGGTTCCTGCACCAATATCTAATATACTAAACGGATTGTGATTTACAGGAGCCCATGCACCCAATAAAACACCGTCTGTTCCGACTTTCATCGCACAGCGATCTTGATTAACAGCAAATTGTTTGAACTGAAACATTTGTAGAAAATTAATGTTTTTTAAATATCAGATGAAAAACTGAATACTAAAAACTGCAAACTGAATACTTTTTTAAAGGTACATTTCAACTAGCCCTTCGGGCAAGTTCATAATGACTTTTTTATTCTCACGATCAATTTTTACAAGGAAATGATCGATCATTGGAATTAACATTTCTACTTCACCGTTTAAAACTTCAAAAAGTGGTTGAGCGGTAGTGTCGTTAACGGCAACAATTTTACCGAAAACACCCAAACGCTGGTCTTCGATTTCAAAACCAATAACTTCGTGGAAATAAAATTTGTTACCGGAAAGTTTTGGTAACATGCTTAGAGGAAGATAAATAGCATTTCCCATAATGGCATCTGCATCTTCTTCGGTGTTCATGTCTTCAAAACGAATTCTAAGAAAATCGTTTTTGTGTAATGAACTTTTTTCAATAAAAAAAGGAACCAGATGTTTATTGCATTCAATAAACACTGATTCCAGATTTTCGTATAACTCAGGTTCGTCTGTGTCTAAATAAGCCAGGACTTCACCTTTGAAACTAAATTTTTTAGCGATTTTACCTAAATAAAAACATTCTTCTTTACGCATTATCGCTACCTAAAATTATGCTTCAGTTGTTTCGTTATTTTCTTCAGCAGCAGGAGCTTCTTCAGTAGATGCTTCTACTTCAGCAACTTCTTCTTCAACTGCAGGAGTTGCAGCAGCGATAGCGTCAGCTTCAGCCTGAGCTGCAGCAGCTAAACGTTTAGCATTAACTTCTTGTTCTGCTTTAAAAGCTTTAGCTTTAGCATCAGCTTGCGCTTTTGTTAAACCGTCTTTTTTAGCGTCAACTTTTCCAGATTTAGCTTCTAACCAGGCAGCTAATTTTGCATCAGCTTGCTCTTGCGTTAAAGCACCTTTACGAATACCTCCATCAAGGTGGTGTTTCAATAAAGCTCCTTTGTATGAAAGGATCGCTCTAGCCGTATCAGTAGGTTGAGCACCATTGTGCAACCATTTTACAGCACTATCAATGTTTAGTTCGATAGTTGCAGGGTTTGTGTTTGGATTGTAAGTACCGATTTTCTCTAAGTATTTACCATCTCTTTTTGAGCGTGCATCTGCAGCTACAACCCAGTAAAAAGGTTTTTGTTTTTTACCGTGTCTTTGTAATCTAATTTTTACTGACATAATCGTATGATTAAATTTTGAGGTACTCGACCTCTGTTAATTAAGGGCGCAAAGATATAATTTATTTCTGAATTGTACGTTCAAAAATATATTAAATCTGAGAGGAATAAAATTTATCAGGTTTTTGTTTTACTGTAAATTATTCTATATGAAAAAATGCATCTATTTATTTTTGGTTTTTTTTTACCATTTTATCTTGTACAGAAGATGTGAAATTCAATAACCCTGCATTTCAAACCATGAAAAATAATGTTTTTTTGGAGGGGGCAAAGTTATCAGGCATATGTAAATACAGACGGATCTATTATTATAGAAGCTACTTTAGGTTTTGAGAAAGTAATTTTGCAAACAGTGTCTTCAAATGAAAAAACGTATGTTCTTGGTCTTGATGATGTTTCGAAAGCATCCTATTCAAATACATTTTTGGAACAGTTTTCTATTTTTTCGACAGACACAAATAAAGGGAATGGGCAAATTATGATTACTGATTTTGATGTTGAAAAGAAAATTATTACCGGAACGTTTAAATTTAACGCCAGAGATTCTGATGAAAGCGATACAGAAAATCCAAGTGTTAGTTTTATAGAAGGTGTTTTTTATAAAGTTCCTGTTTCGTATACTTCGGAGGCTTTTGAATAATATTTTCTTTTGTAAATGATTGATTTTTGCGAATTCTGAGTTTTTAAATCAAAATAAAAACATAAATAAGCTAATATATAGTAGATTAGAGAAAAATAAGACTACATTTGCTATATTATTATAAATAAGTATATATGAACATTTTTGTTGGAAGCCTTCCATTCAGTATTGAGGAAGCAGATTTAAGAGAGTCTTTCGAGGCTTACGGAGCAGTTGATTCAGTTAAGATCATTACTGATAAATTTACTGGAAGAAGTAAAGGATTTGGTTTTGTTGAAATGACAAACGATGATGAAGCTCAAAAAGCAATTGACGAATTGAACGGAGCTACTGTTCAAGGACGTGCAATTGTGGTTAATAAATCTGAACCGAAACCAGAAGGCGAAAGAAGAAGCTTCAACAATAACAGTCGTGGTGGAGATTCACGCGGAGGTTATGGTGGAGGAAACAGCCGTGGTGGAAATGACCGTGGTGGTAGAGGAGGATATTAATATTTTTTTCTAAATATATAAAGGCGTCAATGAAAATTGACGCCTTTTTTTGTTTAAAGTTTTATTTTGTTTTCGGTTTCACCTTTCAACACCCTGAAATTTATACCCAAAACAAAACAAATTATATGTTAGCAGCTAACCAGTCACCTACTTCTTTGGTGCCGTATGCTTTGCCTCCATCTGCTAAATCTTCAGTAACCACTCCGGCTTCTAATGCTTTGTTTACAGCATCTCTCATTGCTTTTCCTTCTTCCACCAATCCGAAGTTTTCGAACATCATAGCAGCAGATAAAACAGTAGCCATTGGGTTAGCGATGTTTAATCCAGTCGCTTGTGGGTAAGAACCGTGAATAGGTTCAAACAAAGATACTTCAGCTCCCATAGAAGCAGAAGGCATTAATCCCATTGAACCAGAAATTACAGAAGCCTCATCCGTTAAAATATCTCCAAATAAATTTTCAGTAATCAATACATCATAAGAGTTTGGCCATTGAACCAAACGCATAGCAACCGCATCAACAAATTCGTAAGAAACCGTAACTTCAGGATAATCTTTTTCCATTGCCTGAACTGTTTCTCTCCATAAACGGGATGTTTCCATAACGTTTGCTTTGTCTACGCAACACAATTTTTTAGAACGTGTCATGGCTAATTCAAAACCCTTTTTAGCTAAACGCTGTACTTCGGCTCTGGTATAAACGCAGTTGTCGAAAGCGGTATCTCCGTTATCTTTTCTTCCTTTTTCACCAAAGTAAATTCCACCTGTTAATTCTCTTAAGAAAACTAAGTCAGTACCTTCGATTCTTTCTCTTTTTAATGGAGATTTATCCAATAAAGACGGGAATGTAAAAGTGGGTCTTACGTTTGCGAACAAGCCTAATGCCTTACGCATTTTTAACAAACCTTGTTCTGGTCTTACCGGAGCAGATGGATCGTTATCGTATTTAGGATGACCAATTGCACCAAAAAGAACCGCATCAGCATTTTTACAAATTTCATGTGTTGCATCAGGATATGGTTCACCTACTGCATCAATTGCGGCAGCTCCGGTTAAAGCTGGTTTCCACGTAATTTCATGTCCAAATTTTTGTGCAATAGCATCTGATACTTTTACTGCCTGATCAATTACTTCTGGTCCGATTCCGTCTCCGGCTAAAAGGGCTATGTTCAATTTCATTTGTTTGATATTATAATTAATTATTTATTTTTAGGTTCAAAGTGGCAAAGCTAATTTAGTTCTTTGTGTCTTTTTATTGTGTAATTACATTCAGCATTTTTTGAGTTGCAATAATGGCAGCAACGGTTTGATCTGAATCCAATCCTCTGGTTTTAAATTCTTTACTGTTATTTACCCAGGTGATAATGGTTTCACATAACGCATCCGAGCTGCTTCCCGGCGGAATTCTCACAGCATAATCAATTAATTTTGGAAGCGTTAATTTTTTGCTTTTATAAATTTTAGTTAATGCATTCATGAAAGCATCAAACTGACCATCGCCCTGAGCATGCTCTTCAATGATTTCACCATCAATTTTTAAACATAAAGTTGTTGATGGACGCATTCCTTTTGAATGTACTAATATATAGGACTCGATTGTAATTTTATCTTCATAGGTATGACTGTCCAAAACATCTGAAATGATATATGGAAGGTCTTCTTTGGTAACGGTTTCTTTTTTATCGCCTAATTCGATGATTCTTTGGGTAACCAATTTCAAATCTTCCTGATTTAATTTTAAACCTAATTCCTGAAGATTTTTTTCAATATTGGCTTTTCCCGAAGTTTTTCCAAGGGCATATTTTCGTTTTCTTCCAAATCGTTCCGGAAGTAAATCATTAAAATATAAATTGTTTTTATTGTCTCCATCAGCATGAATTCCGGCAGTTTGCGTAAATACATTATCGCCTACAATGGGTTTGTTGGCAGGAATTCTATATCCGGTAAACGTTTCTACCAGTTTGCTAACCGTATATAAAGAAGTTTCTTTGATATTGATGCTTACTTCCGGTAAATAATCATTGATTACCGCAACAGTGCTTTCAAGCGGTGCGTTTCCGGCACGTTCTCCCATTCCGTTTACCGTTACGTGTAGCCCTTTTATGCCTGCTTTTATCGCTTCCATAACATTGGCCACGCTTAAATCATAATCATTGTGCGCATGAAAATCAAAATGAATTTGCGGATATTTTGCCGTGATTTTCGATATGAATTCGAAAGTTTTATTCGGAATTAAAACACCTAAAGTATCCGGAAGCAAAACCCTTTTTACAGGCTGAGTCGCCAAGAAATCCAAAAATTGAAAAACATATTCTGGCGAATTTCGCATACCGTTGCTCCAGTCTTCCAGATATATATTGGTTTCAATATCGTTGTCTTTTGCTAAAGCTATAATTTCTGCAATTTCAGAAAAGTGTTGTTCCGGTGTTTTTTTTAGTTGATGTGTCAAATGATTCATCGAACCTTTGGTCAATAAATTTTGCACTTTTGCACCTGCTTTTTTCATCCATGCAATTGAAATCCCTCCATCTACGAAAGAAAGTACTTCAATTCTATTTGTATATCCTTTTTCGGCAGCCCAGGAAGTAATGCCTTTTACGGCTTGAAATTCCCCCTCACTTACACGGGCAGAGGCAATTTCGATTCTATCAATATTTAATTCTTCTAACAACAATTGTGCAATGGTTAATTTTTCTGCAGCAGAAAAAGATACTCCCGAGGTTTGTTCACCATCGCGGAGTGTTGTATCCATTATTTCAATTTTTCTTTTTTCCATTCTAAATATGATATGACTTTTTTTCGATTTGATACTTATCGAATCGAATTATAAAATTGTAAAAAGCAGTTACAAAGTTCAACTTTGAGGTTGAAACTTATGTAACTGCATTTAAGTTGGTTGTGTTTAGTAAGGCAGTTTGTCAGCAAAAGCTACAATATCTTCCTTAATATTTTGTAAATAATCAATGTCGTCAAAACCATTAATCATGTTGTTCTTTTTGTAACCGTTGATAGCAAAAGATTCAGATTGACCTGTTGCTAATAAAGTAATCGTTTGATTTGGTAAGTTGATTTCCAATTCTGTTTTTGGATCAGCTTCAATTGCTTTAAAAATAGTATCGGCAAATTCAGGGCTAACCTGAACTGGCAAAACACCAATGTTCAAACAGTTTCCTTTGAAGATATCAGCAAAGAAACTCGAAACTACAGCTCTGAAACCGTAATCGTAAACTGCCCACGCAGCATGCTCTCTTGAAGATCCTGAACCGAAGTTTTTTCCTCCAACCAGGATTTTTCCGCTATAAGTCGAATTGTTTAAAACGAAATCAGCTTTTGGAGTATCATCTCCGTTATATCTCCAGTCTCTAAAAAGGTTGTCTCCAAAACCTTCACGTTTTGTAGCTTTCAGGAAACGAGCCGGAATAATTTGATCTGTATCTACGTTTTCTATCGGTAGTGGCACTGCACTGCTTGTCAATATATTAAATTTATCGTATGCCATTTTTGTTTTTGCTTTAGGCTGTAGGTTGTAAGCTTTAGGCTTTCCCTACAGGGTATTATTTTTTTTTGCTTTAGGCGGTAAGCTATATGCTGTAAGCCTTTTTTAAGATTCTGTAATAAGCTTAAAGCTTATAGCGAGAATTAGAACAACTCTCTCGGATCAGTCAATTTTCCGGTAACTGCTGCTGCTGCTGCCATAATTGGAGAAGCTAACAAAGTTCTTGAACCAGGACCCTGACGGCCTTCGAAGTTTCTGTTTGATGTACTTACCGCATATTTTCCGGCTGGAACTTTATCATCATTCATTGCTAAACATGCTGAACATCCAGGCTGACGTAATACGAAACCAGCTTCTGTCAAAACATCTAAAATGCCTTCTTCTTTAATCTGAGCTTCAACAACGTGGGAACCCGGAACTAACCAAGCGGTAACATTATCTGCTTTTTTTCTTCCTTTTACAATTTCAGCAAAAGCTCTAAAGTCTTCAATACGTCCGTTTGTACAGCTTCCTAAGAAAACATAATCAATTGGTTTTCCAATCATTACATCATCTTCCTGAAAGCCCATGTAAGCAAGCGATTTTTTATACGTTTCGGCACCGCCTTCAACCTGATTGGCGTTCGGAATATGTTTTGAGATACCAATTCCCATTCCAGGGTTAGTACCATACGTAATCATTGGTTCGATGTCTGCAGCGTTGATGTTCAATTCAGCATCAAAAACAGCATCAGCATCAGTTTTTAAAGTTTTCCAGTATTCAACTGCTTTAGTCCAGGCTTCACCTTTTGGAGCATATAATCTTCCTTCAAGGAAATCAAAAGTAGTCTGGTCAGGAGCAATCATTCCGCCACGAGCACCCATTTCGATACTTAAGTTACAAACGGTCATACGACCTTCCATAGTCATGTTTTCGAAAACGTCTCCGGCGTACTCAACAAAATAACCTGTACCTCCAGAAGTAGTTAATTGTGCAATAATATAAAGTGCAACGTCTTTTGGACCAACACCTTTGCTCAATTGGCCGTTTACGTTGATACGCATCTTCTTTGGTTTTGGCTGCATGATACATTGCGTAGAAAGCACCATTTCAACCTCAGAAGTTCCGATACCAAAAGCAATAGCGCCAAAAGCACCATGAGTAGATGTATGTGAATCTCCACAAACAATAGTAGCACCTGGCAAAGTAATTCCGTTTTCAGGACCAACTACGTGTACAATTCCATTTTTAATGTGACCTAACCCCCAGTGCGAAATTCCATATTCGTTGGCATTGTCTTCAAGTGCTTTAAGCTGGTTTGCAGATAAAGCATCTTCAACTGGTAAATGTTGGTTTATGGTTGGTGTATTGTGATCTGCAGTTGCAAAAGTACGCTCAGGGTATAAAACTGAAACGCCTCTTGCTTTTAATCCTAAAAAAGCAACAGGACTCGTAACTTCGTGAATGAAATGGCGGTCAATAAAAAACACATCTGGTCCATCTTCAATTTTACGCACTACATGTGAATCCCATACTTTGTCAAATAATGTCTTACTCATTTTTTATTTTTTTTTTAATTGTAATTCCTATAATCACAGCAATTCCTGATGATAGCCAAACAAAAGTAAAAAAAGATACAAAGTGGTCAATTTCATTATTTCATTATATACGATACCCAAACTGAAATACAAATTGCGAATTGGCTTTTGCAAGTTCAATGTTGGCAGAATAATGAAATAAAGTCTGCTTTTGTTTTTCTTTTTCAGCTCAAGTTTTGCCTGATTGTTTTTTGTTTTAATAATTTGCAAATTTATCTTAAAACCACTATAAAATATAAATATTTATTTAAAATTATGTAACAAATAGGATAAAAATAGTAATAATTGTTGGTTTTTTATTTTTTTGAAAAAGGTGCTTTTATCGATTATTGACACTTCATAGTAGTTTTTTTAGCCATTATTTAGATTCAATAAAAGGTCCAAATACTACGACATCCAAGAGATGTATTTTTATGAAAATTTATAGGTTTTAAGATAAAAATACATTTGCTTGTAAGGGATTTCTATGAAGTGATTTTGGAAACTAATTAAATGAATTTTTAAATTGCAATGATGTCGGGTTTGTTTTCTTTTTGAAGAGTTTATAGAACGACCGTCAATATTCAAAACCTGATTGATAAGCTATTTCTGTTACCGAAAGGTTGGTGGTAATCAGGGAATCTTTTGATTTTTCAATTAGTTTGATGCAATGAGCATACAAAATTAATAATCTAAGTTGTAAGACCAAAATGAAGTTTAATTTCTCGCTTTTACAAAGGATCTCTAATGAGAATTCTTTTTTATTGAAAAAGACCTGTCTAGTTTCATACTTTTTAAAAACAGTTTTACAGCTTATTTTTTTTAGTTAATTTGCAACAAATTTATTCCTGTTTATTGTGTTTGATATTGTCTCTCTACGAGGCAATTAGTTAAGAGTGTCTGTAATGGGAGGCTTAGTTATGCAGGATTTATAAATTAAAAATATGAATTTATCAAAATGGTACCAATTTATTAAGCCGAACTTTAAGTATTACCAGGACGGTTTTTTTGAGTTTCCCTATTTAGCGAATACACCTGAACTGTTTATTAAGAGTACTATAAAGTCTCCCGGAAGCAAGCATCAAGCTAATGAACAAGTTGTATATCGAAATAATCCGTTTATTAATGGAGAGATGCGCTATCGGAAAATTGATGAGGGGTTGTGGCTTACTATAACGAACATACAATTTAAGCATGATAGTGTAATTAAATCGGTTTATGCAAAAGATATTCCCAGCGAACATTATTCAATCACATTTACCGTTTATGAGAGCGATGTAAAACTTCAAAATGTTTTTATTGATAAAATGCCTTTTCATAATAAATTTTGGGGCTTCAAAAAACCAGGTACAGATGTAGGAGCTTGTTTTTACAAAGGTTCAAAATGCCAATTTTATATTTATTATATCAGTCCGGATTGGATAAAAAAGAATGTTCCTTTTGAAAGACTGGATGATGCCGTTCCTTTTAAAAAGTTTCTGAATTCAGACAAAGGGTTTATATCTTATCAGGATATAGTGCCAGATGGTGAGCGATTATCTCATGAAATTTTGCATACGATTAAAACATTTAATGATGATATTTTTAATCAAACACTTTTAAAAGCGCAAACTTTTAGTCTAATATCGGGTTTTTTTAAAAATGCACTTATCGATTTACGAAAAGAAGAGTATCTAAATAAAGGCGCTATAGATTATAAAAAAATCTCAAGATGTGAGCGTTTAGTTTCTATAAATTTATCCAAACCCTTCATTGGCATAGAGGTGCTTTCTCAAAATTTAAGTATTTCTCCATCAAAACTTAAAATGGATTTCAAATCGGTCTACGGAACATCCATTCTTCAATACAATATTGAGAAAAAAATGGAACTGGCATTGCAGTTACTTCTTAATACGAATATGCAAATTAAATATATTGCTCAGGAAGTAGGTTATGAAAGTCACAGCAAGTTTAGTGCGGCATTCAAAAAAAAATATGGAAAACTTCCTTCTGAATTGCATCCTGACAATACGGATAATTAAACTAGTACTTAAATTTTAAGAACTTTTTTGTATTCGAATTAAAGAAATTCATCTGACTTAAAAAAAATCGGTGTTTGAAGTTTCTGTTTTTTTAAACTGCATCATCTTGACGTACTATACTTACAAACAAATATTTTGCTTCTATAAAAACACTTAAAATGTCCGAATGGGCTATCGATTTGTCCGAATGGGCTACTCGAAATTAGTTGCCGTACCTAATTTTGTTGCCTTAAATAAAGACTCCAAAAACAATCAAGAATAGCGTTTCATTTTTTTGAACGTTGCCTAAACAAATCTGAATACCATGCTTATGAGAAAAATTACTTTGACAATTACCTTATTTTTTCTGTTTTTTGCGCAAGCTGTTCTATCGCAAACAATAAAATATGTAACGGTAAATGGTTCTGGAACTAAAGATGGAAGTTCATGGAGCAATGCTTCTGACAACTTACAGAAAACGATTAGTTTATCTAGCGGGGATACCCAAGTGTGGATAGCTAAAGGTACCTATACTCCTAAAGTTGCTCCAGCGCCTAACGACAATCCGAAGGACAGGAACAATACTTTTGGTTTAAAAAAAGATGTAAAATTATATGGTGGCTTTAGTGGTAGCGAAACAAACATTGCCGAAAGAAACATTACAACAAATGAAACCATTCTTAGTGGAAATTTAGGTGGCGGTATTTATGCACACCATGTTGTGTTTATCCATGCTCTTGAAGAGAATGAGAATTACTACGTAAACGGAGTAACCATTAGTGATGGAAAGTGTGATGTACTTGGATATTATAATGTATCTAAAGAAGTTGGTGGTAATTCTTTTAACGATAATCTTAAAGCTAAATATCCAGATTGGTTTGTTGCAATGGACGAAAGCCCTTACTACCAACTTGCAAGTATAGGTTGGCAACTATTAGGACATAGCGCTTTGCCCGGTGTTGCTTCAGTTCCAGGAGGTGATATTAAAAGAGTGCAGATATCCAATACATCTTACCCACAAAGTAATGGAGGCGGTATCTACAATGTAGGAGGAATTTTAACACTAGAAAATGTAACGTTTAAAAATAATACGGGTATTTTTGGTGCAGCTGTAAGCGTACAAGAAGGTGCTCGCATTACTATTCTCAACTCTACTTTCACTAATAATACAGCAACTAATAATGGAGGTGCAGTTGTCTCCAATGACAGCTATTTAACGATTACAGGAGGAAGTTTTAACAATAATAGCTCGCTTTTAGGGGGTGCTGTTGTTGAGGTCGAAGGAAGATCTTTAAATATAACTGGTGTTTCATTTACTAATAATAAAGCCAATAATAATCAAACTGATATTGGATTCGGAGGAGCTATTTTCATAGAAAAAGTGAGCAATGCAGATTCGGCAACAAGGATCATTGATAATTGTACTTTTAATGGCAACAGTGCAGCAATTGCAGGAGCTATTTATGCAGGTGAAAACATTAGTAATCTTAAAATTACAAATTCTACATTTACTAGTAATAATGCTTTGCTGATAGCAAATAACACACTCGCTGATGGTGGAGGTGCTATTAAACTTCAAAATGTTATAAGTGCCGAAGTAACATCAAATAAGTTTATTAATAATTCTGCTTCAAAGGGTATGGGAGGAGCATGCGTATTATATGATACAAATGGCGTTACATTTTCGGGAAACACATTTTCGGGAAACACATCTTTGTTAGGAGGTGCTTTGTGTTTACTTAAAAACAGGAATAGTACAACCATAAGTGGAAATACATTTAATGGAAATAGTGTTACAGACACAAGTGTTTTTTCTGCTTCTGGATATGGTGGCGCTTTAGTGTCTAGCAGTGATAATAATGTTAAAATATCAGAAAATACATTTACGGAAAATACCGCTACTAAACAAGGGGGAGGAATTTATTTCGAAACGAGTACCGTTAATTCTATTATTAACAAGAATAATTTCAACACCAATAGTTCTCTGAAATTTGGAGGAGCAATATTTGCTACTTCGAATAGCGCAGCTATTGCGGGTCAGTTAAGTCTAAACGAAAACACATTCGATAAAAACAGTTCTGTTGAAAGAGGAGGGGGTGTTTTTTTAATTAACGCACTTACAGCGAATGTAAATAATAATATATTTACAGGAAATAAGGCTTATATAGGTGCTGTTGTAGATATTGAAAGTTCTGCAAAAACCAATTTTTTTAATAATACTATTAGGGCTAATGTTGGGACTACAAATAGTTCCGGACAATCGAGTGGAATCGTTTCCACATTGGGAGGAGTTAGTAAAATATATAATAATACTTTTACAGGAAACGAAGGCTTTACGGCTTTGTTTTATGATAATGCAACTGTCGATTTTGTAAATAACACTGTTTGGAATGAAAAATCAAATTTTGGTATTTATATGTTTAGTAAAAACATTAAACTTTACAATAATATTTTAGAAGATGTTGGCGGGCCAAGTACTTCGGCCGATGTTCAAAACAATTCTTTTAGATATACTAATAATTATGTTGGTAATAAGAGCAATGTTCTTGAAACGAACTTGTATTTTGCGGATGAAGCAAATAATAATTTTAATCTCACAGGTTGCAGCCCCCTATTAAATAAAGGAAATAGTTCATTGTATTTGAGTGAATATTCGAGCAAGGATATTGCGGGAAGTGCCAGAAAAGTTGATGCTATTGATATTGGTGCTTATGAAAACGTATTAGGCGTTTCTGGTAAATTAAAACCAACGGTTGTTTCACCACAAGCTTTTTGTAATCAAGCCATCGTAAATGATTTAAAAGCAACAGGTTCAACTATTAAATGGTACAGTCAGGCTTTAGGAGGAAGCCCATTAGCTAGTAATACAACTTTAATTTCTGGAACGACTTATTATGCTAGTCAAACCGTTAATGGTTGTGAGAGCGAGCGAGCAAGTGTTGCTGTATCTATAAGTTCCACAGAGGCACCAACTGCACAATCGCCTCAAAATTTTATTATTGGTCAACAAGGCGCTAAGATTGTGGTAAATGGTAGTAATTTAAAATGGTATTCACAAGAAGTAGGTGGTACAGCATCAACAGTATTTCCTTCTTTAAATATGTCTTCCGAAAATTCTGCTACCTATTGGGTTAGCCAAACCAATGCTAATAATTGTGAAAGTACCAGGACTAAAATAGTTGTTAATGTAACAAAAATACCCCTTACAGTTAAAGCTATTGATAAAACAAAGTTATTTGATGGTAGTGTTTATGGAAATAATAATTATACCATAACTTATTCTGGTTTTGAGTCTGGCGATAATGAATTAAATAGCATCTCAGGTTCTCTTGCATTTTCAGGTGATGCTACAACTGCAACTGAACCAGGTGTATATAAAGTTATTCCGCAAGGTATTTCTTCTAGCAAATACACCGTTTTGTACGAAGAAGGAACTTTAGAAATAAAATCGAATTTAAATTTAACAGATAATATTTTATATGTAAAACAAGGTGTAAATGGAGATGGTTCTTCGTGGAGTAGTCCTTTAAGTAATTTAGAGGTTGCTTTGACAAGAGCTGCTAATATTAACTCTGTTCATACAAATGATACTGACCCTAAAAAAGTCAAAAAAATATATGTAGCTAAAGGAACCTATCAGTTAGCTTCAGGCAAATCATATATAATGCCTAAAAATATAGAAATATATGGTGGATTTGACCCGGATAATGGGGTTACAAACTTAACACATCAACGCATAACAGATAATTTAAATAACGGAAGTATTTTGAGGGGTAGTAATGCCCCAGTTATTAAAAATGATGACAACGGTTTAACTAGTACTGCTGTTTTAAATGGTTTCACGATTACAAACGGTAATACAAATAACGGAGGTGGTATATATAATAAAAAAGTATCTCCAAAATTTGAAAACTGTATCATAAAAACAAATAATGCGACTGCAAATGGAGGCGCTGTATATAATGAAAATGCCAATACAATGTGGGTTAACTGCTTGATGGTTAGTAATACAGCGCCTAAAGGAGCATCTATTTACAACGATGCATCGTTACCTACCCTATTGAATACCACTATAGCTGATAACACAGGTACACAAGGAGCAACATTGTATAATGCAAATGGTTCTACTCCAAGAATTGTAAATACAGTTAGTGTAAAAAACAGTTCTGACATTTTTAATGATGCTAGCAATGCTAATTATGAAAATAGTATAATACAAGGCGTAAACAGTATAACTCAAACCACTAGTGTTTTTGATGCGAATTATGCGTTGTTAACTACTAGCCTTGCTCTAAATACTGGTAAAAATAATCCAGTGGGAATTGTTTTACCAGCCAAAGATTTAAAAGGAAAATCTCGTATTATTGATGCTACTGTTGATATGGGTGTTTTTGAAAGAAATAAAACCCAAACAATAACAGCTAGTGATATTACAAAAAAATATGGGGATGAGCCATTTACACATGGTACTGCATCAAGCGGATTACCACTGGAGTATGTTTCTTCTAGTAATACTGCAATTGCTAAAATAGAAGAGGGTAAAATTAAAGTAATAGGTGTTGGTACTGCTACTATTACAGTAACTCAATCTGGAAATAGTAATGAATACGATGCTGCTACTACTACCTTCACAGTAACCGTAGGCAAAAGAGCATTAACTGTTAGTGCAGATAATAAAGTTAAAGTTCAAGATAATTCTGTATTTACAGGATTCACTGTATCTTATTCTGGGTTTGTTTTTAACGATACACCAGATAATAGTTTAAGTGGAAATGTAGCATATAGCGGTACATCCACAACTGCTACTGCTGTAGGTGATGCTTATGCGATAATTCCATCTGGATACACTTCTTCTAAATATGAAATTAGCTATACTAATGGTAACTTAACTATTGTACCTGATATTACTTTAGTTGATGGTACCCTATACGTTAAAAAAGGCGCTACAGGTAATGGAAGTTCTTGGGCCAATGCATTAGGAGAAGTTAGGGATGCACTAGATATAGCAAGAATAATTAATTCAACTGGAACTAAAGCAACAAAAATATTTGTATCTGTTGGGCAGTATAACTCTAATAGTGGGCAAAGTTTCAAAATGCTTAAGGGTGTTAATATGTATGGTGGTTTTGACCCTGACAATGGCATTACCGCACTTACTCACAAAAGAAAATTTACCCAGAGTATTCTTTCTCAAGGAGCTAGGGAAAATAGGGTAATTACCAATGACAATAATGGACTAACTAATGCTGATATTATTGATGGATTTACAATTGGAGGCTCTGGTGTTAATCAATCAAGTCAAGGTGGAGGAATTTATAATAAAAATAGTTCTCCCAGTATTGTAAACTGTATCATTAAAGATAACTCATTGTTTCCTTACCCTTATTATACATTCACCACATATGGTGGCGGTATATATAACGATAACAGTAGCCCTGTGCTTATAAATTGTATCATTACAAATAATAAAGTAGGAGTTGACGGAAACTTATATTTAGACTCCCAATACTATGGATATGGATCGGCAATGTATAACGCTAATAACAGTAAACCAAAATTATATAACTGTACAATTACAGAAAATAAATCCATATCTGGAAATAATGGAGATGCTCCCGCTATTGTTAATGACGCAAGCTCTACAACCTCATTGTATAACTCTATATATATGAATAATAACAAGGGGGTTTCTAGCGGAATAACATCATACAATAGTATTGTCCAAAAAGATGATAATATAACAGAAGGACTTTATAATAATTCTGCAACTGTCACTTTGGATGCCATTTTTAAAACAAATACTACAGCGCTAAAAGAAGATAGTTTTGCAAAAGATAAAGGGAATAATAGCTATTATTCTTTTAATAGCCTTTCAACGTATGATATTAATGGGTATACTCGTTTGACTGCAACTATTGATGTTGGAGCAGAAGAGTTACGCGCACCTCAAACTATTACAGCTACAGACTTAACGAAAACGTATGGAGAAGTAGATTTTATCCATCCATCGGCAGCAGTATCTAGCAGCTTACCATTAACTTACACCAAAAGTAGTAACCTTACTATTGCTACTATTAAAGACGGTAATATTCACATACTAAATCCGGGTACAACTACTATTACGATTACCCAAGTTGGTAACCAAGCCTATGCTCCGTCTGAAAAGACTTTTGTTTTAACTGTAGCGAAAGCAACGTTAATTGTAAAAGCAACCGACAAGACAAAATCTTTCAATAATTTACCATTACCAAATGGAGATTATGGTGTAAGCTACACCGGTTTTGTTAACGGTGATGATAGTTCTAAGCTTACAGGAACATTACAATATTCAGGTAGTGCCGTAGGTAAAACAGATATAGGTTTTTATACCGATGGAATAATACCAAGTGGTTTATCTTCCAATTATTATAGTTTTGTCTATCAAAACGGAACTTTAAAAATACAGCCAAATACTACATTAACAAACAACACACTATATGTAAAACAAGGTAGTGTTGGAGGTGATGGATCTTCATGGCAATTAGCGCTAAACGATTTGTCATTAGCTTTGCGATATGCCACCATTCTTAATAACGTAACACCAAACACAGTAAATAAAATTTATGTCGCTAAAGGTACTTATACACCAAAATACAGTGCTAGAGATAATTCTAACTTTATTGATGAAGGAAGAGATAATAGCTTTTTATTATTAGATGGCGTAAAACTATATGGAGGTTTTGATGGAAATATTGCGAATGAAAGTATAATAGACCGAGATATTCAAGAGAATAAAACAATTTTGGATGGCAATTCTATAATCAATCACATTATTACCGTTTCTAATGCAGCAGGCAATAACGAAATAGATGGTTTTACTATATCAAAAGGTACGGCAGCAAGTGCAGCACATGGCACAGAAGGAAATGTAACAGTAAATGGAAAGTCTATTACCAGGGAATATGGCGGTGGTATACGTGTACACAGTTCCAATATTACTATAAAAAACTGTGTAATTTCAGAAAACTCTTCAGGTGTTCGAGCTGGGGGTATTTATATTACAGATCAATCTAATGTTTCCATATATAATACACTTTTTTACGGCAATTCAGCTTATCACTATGGAGGAAATGGTTCATCAGTTGTATTAGATAACGCCAATGCAAAAATCGTTAATGTTACTTTTGGAGATGTTGGTTCTGGAGATGGTACAGCTTATGCATCTCATATCGTTACTTCTGGAGTATCTAATTTAGAAGTATTTAACGCTGTCTTTAGAGATAATGTATATAACAAAGATATTATTAGAACTGCAGGGACAGTTACAATTACAAACTCTTTGCTGTCTAAAGCTGAATCTCAATACAGCTCCATGACATTAGCTAATAATAGCTATGCACTAGCTGCTGATTTTATGGATGTAAATGCAAATAACTTTGCTTTAAAAGCAACATCCGCAGCTGTTGATAAAGGAAATAACACGCTTTATAACTCAGCTATTGCAGGAAATAAAGATATTGCAAACACCAGTCGTATTCTAAACTCTAAAATAGATATGGGTTGTTATGAGTCAAAACTAGTACAAACGATTACTGCTAGTGATATAACTAAAAAATATACAGATGCCGACTTTGTAACAGGAAATGCATCAAGTGGCCTATTGCCGCTTACCTATACTAGTGATAATAATACGGTAGCTTACATAACAAAAGATAATAAAATTGATATCGTAGGGGTTGGGCAAGCTACAATAACGGTTACTCAAAATGGAGATGAAATCTATGCTTCTACATCTAAAAGCTTTATTCTTACAGTTAACAAAGCAGATATTTCTGCCACTTTAAACCCAGAAGTATACACTTATGATGGTTCTGAAAAATATCTGAATATCGAAGGTTTACCAACAGGAGCTAGTGTGTCTTATGAAGATAACGGACAAATAAATGCAGGAGAATACGTTGTTAAAGCAAATATTAGCGGAGGCCAATATTATAATGATAGTACAGTGTCTAATACACTTAAAATTAATAAAACAGAGCTGACAGGCATTACATTTACTGCAAACACGTTTATTTATGACGGTTTTGATAAACACCCTGAAGTATCGGGAACTTTACCTGAGGGCGTAACTGTGGTTTACTCAAACACCCAGAAGAATGCTGGCGTTTATAACGATGTAAAAGCGACCCTTTCGGGTTCTAATTACAACACGCTTGTATTAACTACTTCTATGACTATTAATAAAGGGGATCTTTCTAATGCCATATTTTTATTAGAAAAAGAAGAAGTGTATGATGGTACTCCTAAAAAGTTATCGCTTGATGGAATACTTCCTGATGGAGTTACACCAACTTATACAAATAATGATAATATCAATGTTGGCTCGTATGATGTTACAGTTAATATTGATGGAGGTGTAAATTATAATAACAAACAGCTTATTGCCAAACTAATAATTTTAAAAGGAAATTTAGCTGCCGATGTAGTTTTAACACCCAAAACCTACATTTATGACGGAACCGGAAAATCATTAACTATTGATGGTATTCTTCCTGATCAGGTAACTGTAAGCTATACTAATAATAATAAAGTAGACGTGGGTAGCTATAAAGTGTATGCTACTTTAAGCAAACCAAATTATAACGATCAAATAGTAGAAGCCAATTTAATTATAGACCCAAAATCCTTAAATGTTATAGTGCAAGGCGAAATATCAAAAGTTTATAATGCGAATACTATTGTAGCATTAAATGCGAATAATTTTGCTCTGGAAGGGGTTGTAGATGGCGAGGATGTAATCTTAAACAATCCTGTCGCTGGTGAGTTAAATAATAAAAATGCAGGAGAGAATAAAGCAGTTACCATTAATGCTTTAAGATTATCTGGAGCAGATTCTAAAAACTACATATTGAGCGCTGCCTCTTTAATAGCTAATATAGCTAAAGTGGAACCTAAAGAATTAGATGTTTCATTAAAAGGAAACGTTACCAAAATTTTTGATGCAACAACTAAAGCAGTTTTATCAGATGAAAATTATGATCTTAAGGGAATTTTAGAAAATGATATAGTAACTTTAAACAACCCATCCTTAGGAGAATATGACACGAAAGACGTCGGAATAAATAAAACTATAACGGTTAGTAACTTGTCAGTTAGTGGAGATGATGCTTTAAATTATGTTTTAAATTCTCAAACAACGTCGGGTGAAATAGGTGAAATTACAGTGAAAGCAATCACAGTAACTGCTGATGCTAAAACAAAAGTGTATGGCGCAGCAGATCCTGTTTTAACCTACTCGGTTGTACCAGGTTTAGAAACTGGAGATACTTTTGCAGGTTCTTTGTCCAGAGCAACTGGAAACAGCGTTGGAACGTATGCTATTGCAAGCAGTTTGAATAATACCAACTACGCTATAACGTATACGCCAGCAGATTTTACAATTACAGCTAAGGCAATTACTGTAACCGCTGATGCAAAGACAAAAGTGTATGGCACAGCAGATCCTGTCTTGACGTATTCGGTTGTACCAGGTTTAGAAACTGGAGATACTTTTACAGGTTCTTTGTCCAGAGCAACTGGAAACAGCGTTGGAACGTATGCTATTGCAAGCAGTTTGAATAATACCAACTACGCTATAACGTATACGCCAGCAGATTTTACAATTACAGCTAAAGCAATCACAGTAACCGCAGATGCAAAAACAAAAGTGTATGGCACAGCAGATCCTGTCTTGACGTATTCGGTTTTACCAGGTTTAGAAACTGGAGATACTTTTGCAGGTTCTTTGTCCAGAGCAACTGGTAACAGCGTTGGAAAGTATGCTATTGCAAGCAGTTTAAATAATACCAACTACGCTATAACGTATGCGCCAGCAGATTTTACAATTACAGCTAAGGCAATTACTGTAACCGCAGATG